>CACVAY010000119.1:11063-15967 GCA_902727985.1 uncultured Thiotrichaceae bacterium
TCTAAAGCAATGGCAAGTTCTATAATGTCTTTGATCTGATCGGTATTTTGTCGATGCAGGACAAAACAAAGCACCATTGGGTAGCCTTGCTTTTTAACCTGACGTGCCATTTCCAGTTTATGTTGGAAAGAATCGGTTCCTGCAATAAAGTTATTCAGTTCTTCATCACTGGCTTGAAAACTGACTTGAATATGATCAAGACCGGCTTCTTTAAAGGCGGCAATGCGGTCTCCATCCATGCCAACGCCAGAGGTAATGAGGTTGGTGTAATAACCCAGCTTTCTAGATTCGCCGATAAGAATTTCGAGATCTTTGCGCACCAATGGTTCGCCACCAGAAAAACCCAGTTGGGTGGCACCCATTTTACGAGCTTCTCGTAATACACGCAGCCAATCATCTGTTGACAGTTCATTTTTGTAGTTGGCAATGTCCATCGGGTTTGAACAATAGGGGCATTGCAACGGGCAGGAGTAAGTTAGCTCGGCAAGCAACCAAAGTGGGGGGCTAATATTCGTTTGGGGTGCGTTATTTAAGTTGGATCCAGCCATTGCCTTCTGCCTCTTTAATAAATGCCATCACATCGTCTCCAACATCCGCACCGTCGAACAGTTCGCTTAATGTCTGGATGATAGTGGCAACATTAGCTTCACCATTCACTTGTTTCATGATTTCACCAGCACTCGGACTCAGTTTCACCATGCCTTCAGGATAAAGCACAACATGGCATTGTTGTGCCTCTTCCCATTGAAAGCGGAATAAGGGGGATAGTGCTGGTATTGATTCAGTGTTCATAGTTGTATTTATAGTGATTCGTCATGGTGTTTAGACATTGTGATAGGGCGGCTTGTTTTCAACATAGGCCATCCACATACAATCCAGCATAGTCCATAAAATATCGAGTTTAAATTGTAGCACATTGAGCATTTTTTCTTGTTGCTCACGGGTTGTGTAATAACTCAAAGTGATATCAAGTCCATGTTCGACATCACGTCTTGCTTCTGTCAGACGACCCCGAAAATAATCATAGCCTTGCACATCAATCCATGGATAAAACTCTGGCCATTTATCAAGACGTTTTTGATGTATTTTCGGTGCAAACAGCTCGGTTAATGAAGAACTTGCTGCTACTTCCCATGACTGTTGGCGAGCGAAATTGACATAGGCATCAATGGCGAATTTCACACCCGGTAGCAGGTGTTCATGTGACAATAATTCTTCTCGTTTCAGACCAACGGCCTCACCAAGCCTGAGCCAGGCTTCAATGCCACCTTCACTATCACCATAGCCATCATGATCTAGAATACGTTGCACCCAGGATCTACGGACATCGCGATCCCAGCAGTTCGACATAATAGATGCATCTTTGACCGGTATAGCAACCTGGTAATAAAAGCGATTAGCGACCCAGCCCTGAATGGCTTTTTTATCCAGCTTGCCGGAGTTCATAAGGATGTGGAATTCGTGATGGATATGGTAAAACTTTTCCTTATCACGAAGCTTTTGCTCGAACTCTTCGGGAGTCCAGGCTCTGTTATTATTCGTCATGTTCGCTTCCGTATTCACGTTGTTCTTGACCCCATAGATCGCCTATAGATGAATGTCCATGCCGTCATAAGACACTTCAATGTTGGCAGCATCGAGTGTCGCTCGTTCTGGAGTAGATTCATCCAGAATAGGGTTGGTATTATTGATATGGATAAGTATCTTGCGAGGTTTGGATAGCGAATTCAGCGTTTCCATGATGCCGCCTTTGCTAGATTGATCCAGATGCCCCATTTCACTGGCCAGTTTGTCACTAATGCCCTCGTGTGACATCTCGTCATTCGTCCACATGGTGCCATCGACCAGGATACAGTCAGCGTTTTCCATATAGTCTTTGACGTGGCTTTCAATCACACCTAAGCCAGGGGCGTAGAATAATGTTTTTCCGGTGTTGGTATCTTCAATTTTCATACCGATATTATCGCCAGGCACGGTATTGTGTCGATGAGGAGAATACGGTGGAGCCTCGCTTTTTAGCGGTACCGCTGTAAATCTTAGTCCCTTAGCCTGAGGGATTTCAAAGCTGCTTTGGTCGGTATTGACTTTGTGCCAGTTAACCCCTCGAAAATGTTCAAGGATATTGAAGATAGGAAAACCAGTGCTTAGGTCATCTTTTACTGCTTCTGTGCAGTAAATATCCCAGGGTTCAGTATGCTCGCGGAGCATCAGTAAGCCAGTGGTATGATCGATTTGCGCATCGACAATAACAATCGCGCAGATGCCTGTATCGCGAACCGCTCGACCTGGTTGAAGAGGAGGAAAAGACTCTAGTTGAGCGCGAATATCGGGAGAGGCGTTAAATAAAACCCAGTGCTCATTGTCGCTACTGATAGCGATGGAGGATTGTGTTCGGGCAGTGCCGTTGAAGTTCCCCTCACGGATACGTCGACAATTATTACAATTACAATTCCACTGGGGGAAGCCGCCGCCAGCGCCAGAACCTAAAATTCGAATATGCATAAAGAAGTGAAAACACCATTGAAGGTGAGGGCTGTTAATAGTCCCTAGGAAGATAAAAGAAAAGGGAAATATCGAAATATTCCCCTTTGTTACGTTTTAACGGTTCATGATGTACATTGTTACTTCAAAACCAAAACGCATATCTTGATAGGTTGGTTTTTCCCATTTCATATTAAATACCTCTACTTTTAAGATTATTTAAGCTACCTGGAAGAGACACTTTATTGGCACCCAGAGGTAGTCTATGAGTAATGAATGTATCAGTGCTCACTACTTAATAAACCATAGCACAAAAAAAAGCAGTAACCCTAAGCTGGCACTGGTAAATGAGTTTTCTATGGACGATGAGTCAAAGGTTATGGACTCTAGGATAATTTAGATACAAGGGAAGGCATGTTATTTGTGAGAATATAAGTAAAGGTATGTTTTCCAGGCTCGAATTTGGCCTTTGAGTGTTGTGTAGGTGATTGAATGGCAGGAATTGGTCCAGTAAGTAAGAAAAATCAGTTTGTTGAAAGACGGGCTGAACGACAAACTGCGCTTACTGATTCTGCCAACGAATTGGAGATTTTTTATAATCTGTGTATCGGTAGGGTGCACTTTAAGTCAAGCAGCAATACCCTGTATTTTGTTGATTCAGTTAGTGTTCCTGTGTCAGCTATCATTCATCGTGTGTTTAAAGGCTTCAGCCAAACACCTACGATTAAACAGCGCTATCTGGATAAGCATAATTTGATAAAAGCAGCTTTTTGCATCCAGTTAACCGATGTGCAATTTAAGCCGGTATTAGTGGCTTTGAGGCTTCGTGGTATTCATATCGAGATTACTTAGTTTAATAAAGCCTCGAACATTTAAAACGTGTGGTTAAGCATCTAGCCAGACACTTGAGTCGTTTCATACTTAGTTATCACCCAAAAACAGACCGTCCAGGAACGGTTATCAGGCTACAAATATTTGCCATTTTATGGATGGCAGCGACTTACATATAACCAGAGGATAAGATCATGCCTAGTACCTATCAATCCATTGTAGTAAACGCCCCTATAGAAGCAGTGTGGGATACGGTTAAAAACTTCCACGATTTTTCGTGGGCGCCTGCTGTTATTGAAAGTTGTGAAGTTGTTGGCGATGCAACTGGCTTGGAGGTAGGGGCGAAAAGGGTGCTTAACGGTGCTTTTGAAGAAACACTTGTTGAGCTAGATGACGAGATTCATAAGGTAAGATATTCCATTGATAATGGTCCATCGCCTGTTTCATCATCTGATGTTAAAAATTATTTTGGCACCTTGAGATTAAGGTCATCTACGATTGATAATAAAACCTTAGTGGAGTGGGGTTCTGTATGGGACTCTGATAGCGATGAAGCAGTTGAATTCTGCCATGGAATTTATGTGGCATTGTTGCAATCTCTAGCTGGATATTTCGAGGCTTAATTGAAGTTGCTTAGTAGCGCCTTAACTCCAGGGTAGTTTTCGGCGGTAAGTTGGTATTTATTGCCAGTATGTCCCCATGACTCCTGGTCGATGAATGCCTGCTTTAATGCAGGTATATCGTTGAAGTGAAAACCACCCACGGCGTTTACGCCGTGTTTAAATAATATGTCGGGCAAGCTGCTGCCGCTTGGGCCAATCAGGCTGAAAGTTTTTGCCTGTTTACTGTGCCGTAGTACTTCATCCAATGTATTGTTGATCAGCGTAGATGCCGTGCAGAGTATGTGCTGACAAGCCGCAAGGTCTTGTATGTTCTCGCTGACAATTACTCCTTGTTATGGTTCGACTCTTCCAGGGTTTTTTTCTAAAACCAGTACTTCAATCTCTTTTTCCAATAGTCTCTCAATCAGAGGCGCGAAGTAGCCGATCATGCCAATACATTCGCCTTTTTTTGCTTGGCTGATGCCAGTACTGCTTGTTTTACTGTTCTTTTTATCTGGAGCAGAGAATCCTGCCCGGCTCATCATGTATTGACTGGCAGCATTGATCGCGCCGAGTGCGACCGCTCTTTGGGGTAGTGAGTCACTCGTAAGATTTTTGATGAGGGATAGACATTCCTGCGCAACGTTTTCTCCCTCTGGATAAAGGCTTTGGAGCTGTTCAAGCGTGTTATCCAAGCTGATATAGAATGCACCTGCGCTCCCGTCTTCTAGAATGACAATGCCGAAATCGTCCTTTTTCTTGCTTTCTGCGATGGGTGTTGGCAGGTAAATAGCCTCAATAGCTGGCAGCGAAACTTGCTTGGCAATGCTGCTAAAGAGTTCCACGTATTCGCTTGAAATACTCATGTTAATTAGTTTTTTTCATTCTTGATTTGCTTGGAAGGAATCCGTATTTCTGTTGGAAACTCGTGGGCATAATATTGAAGTGACGAATGCTACGTGAGGCATGGCTAATTAAAGAGGCAAAAAT
>CACVAY010000120.1 GCA_902727985.1 uncultured Thiotrichaceae bacterium
TATTTTGTAGCTCAATATGTGAGGGTGTTTTTGGTATGTTTATGTCAGGGGGGTTGGTTAGAAATAAATCTACTCTATTATGGCGTGAACAGTTCTAAGTCAAGGTAGCGAAAGTCTTTAATATTGTAAGTCGCAATGGTTTGATTGGTATGAAAGGCTGTTGCAGCAATGAACGCATCAGCGACATATAGGTCATGTGATAAGCCATACTCTCTCACCCATAATCGAGCTTTTAGTGAAATGGTTTCATCAATTTCGATAATGTTGATACTGAGGGCTCGTCGTCATTGTTAGCTAGGTTTGATAAAACGAATACAAAGGTCAAAACCGGCACTCTAAAGAATGCCGGAAAGGCTGATACTACGTTGCATTGTGAATCAGGGTAGGAGGGACAATCAACTTAAGTGGCCTGAACTGGGTTCTGCATTTTGATCTGTTGGGTAATTTCAGCAGTGAGTTCTGCGGGTAATTTAAGTCTTGCAGCGAGCATTTGTAAGTAGGATTCTTCTGCATGGCTATCAACATCAATGGCTAATAGTGAGGCCGCGTAAATTTCGGCGGCTTTTTCCTGAGTCTGAGCTTGGTTGATTAAGTAGTCCATGTCGATAGGGTGATTCATTTCATCAAGTAATACATTCTTACTGTCCTGATCGAGATCTAAAGCTTGTATGCTTTCAAATATCTTATGGCTCTCTGTACTATCCATACTGCCATCAGCACGGGATGCAGCTATCATGGCTCTTATCAATACCAGCGGTAAGTCATTATCAGCTTGTGAATTGTCCATGTCCGGCAACAAGGCGGTATCGTTCGTAGGCTGGATAAAATCCGTGTTGCTAATGAGTTTCTCGTTTCCAGTTGTTTGCCCCGTGGTCACTGAATGATTGGCTGGGTTTTGCAGGGTTCCTGGTTGTGGATTGGCCTGCGAAGCCTCTGGATTGGTTTGATAGCGTTTATAGGCAGAAAATGCAATTGCACCAATCGCAGCCGCTCCGCCGATCTTGAGAGCATTCTTGCTAAGTTTTTTGGCTTTCTTGCCAGAGAGCATATTGCTTGCTAAGCCGCCTGCTAGTCCTCCAGCAAATCCTTTTGCTGTACTGCTGCTAACTAACTGGGTGAGCATGTTGTTGAGGTCGACCATGGTGTATTCCTTTTATTGCTTTATTTTGATTTATAGTGTGATTCTAGATTAACTTTATCATATATAAAATTCGAATATTTTATGAATTTACATCGTATTTTACGAAATAATGTTACCGATGGAATGTAGGTAACATTAGTTTCCTTTGGGCAATTTGTTATTTTTTAACGGCGAGTATTTCTTCAAACTCAAGGCCGGTTATGCTGTGAATGGTTTTCCACAAGTAATAAATAATGGCTAACATGGCTAAGGAGGATGGAATGGCGATGACGGGGTAACTTAGCATGGTCATCTTCGCTAGTTCTTCGTTGAAGGCAGCACTGCCAGCAGGACTGGTGACTATCCATTTTGCCAGCATATAATTCATGAATGCTGAAAATAGAAACGTAGCGCCGAGCAAATAAGTCGCTCTTAGCAGGCGTGTATCAAAATGCTGGCGTTGACTAGGCTCATTTAAGCTTTTTTTGATTTTTTCAACATTCATTACGGATGGGTTGTAAACCAGCCAATTCACAAGTGGGTAACGCGTTAGTGTTGAGATGAAGACGGCAGCGGCCAGTACACCGGGGATAGCTGCCTCTTTAATGGCTAGCCACTGAGGATCAAGTTTCAGAAGACCGATGCTTCCTGTCAAGCCGATACTTATCAAGCCCAACAGGGCAATATAGTTAAATTTTTGATAACGCAGTAAAGAAAAAATGCCCCATCCTAAAGGGAACGCTAGCGCCACCATAAGAGCTGGGGTTGCTCCCAAACTATTCTCATCACTGAATTTCAGCAGAATTACCGATGGAATAACAACACTTAACAGTAGGTCAGCTAATGGGCTGGAGGCTTTGGGTGGCTGGTCAGGCTGAGCATGGGGTGTTGTATTTTCTTTTTTGATCATGAAAACAATCTCTCATTAAATGGGTGTGAATGACTCGAGGTTTTTTCAAACGGCCAAGCATTATGCTGAATTCTACGTTCAATTAAATTCGATTAATATATTTTATATGTCGAAAAACATGAATAGATGTTTATGCATAACGATAGACATTTACATTACGCTGTTCTGAGATTGCTCAATAACAATGTAACTATCTCTGTACTTGCTTGTATAAGTAGACAAATACACATAGGTAATGACGTGAACACCCCAGCGATTATTCAACAGATTGAGAATGGTGATAGCAGTGCTTTCGAGTTACTGGTTACGTATTTTCAGCAGCCATTGTTTGGATATTTGGGGCGGATGGGATTAAGTCAGACTTTGGCTGAAGATATCGCTCAGGAGACGTTTCTTCGAGCTTGGCAGAAGTTGGCCTCTTTTGATGCTGAACGAGCGACGTTTTCAACATGGTTGTTCACAATTGCACACCGTCTTGCGCTCAATGAGTTATCTCGTAAAGGCAATCAGGTCGAAATCAATGCTGAGCCAGCGTTTGATGCTGCCGAAGATTCTAAAGCCTCTCCTGACGATCAGGTAGATCTTCAACTGAACCAAGCCAGTTTGCGAAATGCCATGCTGCAATTACCTGTGAATGATAGAAATGTATTGGCTTTGGCCTACACGAAGGGACTGGATATGAGATGCCTAGCGGAGATTGAGGGTGTCAGTGTGAGCGCGGTAAAAGTTCGGGTTTATCGAGCTAAACAGCGGTTACTAACTATTTTGGAGAAGCATCATGCAGAAAGATAAACAGCAGGAATTGGATGCCATGTTGTCAGAGGATTGCTTGCAAGTTCCTGATGGTTTTGCACAGCGTGTTATGCAAGAGATTCAAGCCTCTCAACAAGTCGATAAGCCATCATTCGTTTCACAAGGGTTGCAGTGGTTTGCCTTGGCAGGTGGTTTTTTGTTAGGTGCGCAGCAGTTGTTGAGCTTTGTGTTTGGTGTGTGGTTGGCAACGACCGTAGCGGGATAACAGGAGAAGGACAATGAGTAAAGTAATGTTAGAAAATCATCCGCGTAAGCCCTTATTCGCGGCGTTGATGTCAGCTTTGTTGCCCGGTTTTGGGCAATTGTATAACGGTGAGATAAACAAGGCGATTTGGGTCTATGTGAGCTTTGCGATTTTAGCGATTCCAATGGGGATTGTGATTGCCTTGTATCTACCGAGCAGTTTAATGATGTTTGCGTTAGTAATGGCTTTGGTGGCGGTTTTAGGCGTATGGTTATTCGGTATTGTTGATGCTTGGCGAGGTGCTGCGAAGCAATCGGAATATCATCTGAAGTCTTGGCAAAGTAGCGGCATGTATGTCTTGGTGTTGGTGCTATTTGGCTTTCTGGCTTTGCCATTGTTGACTAACTATGTACGTTTTCATCAAGTCGAGTCATTTCGAATTCCATCGGGTAGCATGTCGCCGACCATTGTGCGGGGTGATTTTCTTTTTGCGGATAAGCGTTATAGTTGTGCGGGCTGCAAACAAGCAGTTCAGCGGGGCGATATAGTGGTGTTTGCGAACCCGAATAATCGTACGCTGTATTACATCAAACGTGTGATTGCCTTGCCTGAAGATCATGTGCAAATTCGAGGTAATGAGATTTTTGTGAATGGCCAGTCTTTGTTAACGGAAAGTGATCAAAGCCAATTGGTGATAACGGAATCATTGGGTGACAAGCGTTGGAAAGTACAGTGGGATGCTAGTAAAGCTTCGCAAGGTTTAGAAATGGTTGTGCCAGCAGGGGAGGTTTTTGTTCTCGGGGATAATCGCTCAGCGAGTAATGACTCTCGCACCTTTGGCACTGTGCCTTTGCAGGATTTGGTAGGCAAAGCGCGTCAAGTTTGGTTGTCTTTAGCTGAAGATGGGGTGCGTTGGGGGCGTTTGGGTAAAGTCTTGAACTAAGGCCATTAGCCAGTAACAGCCTCTGCACACTGAATATCAGCGGATTTTCTTTAGGGGGGATTGCTGAAACAGGATCTTACCGATATAGCGTGCTCCGGCCTTGGTTAGATGTCTGCCGTCATAGGAGATCAGTTGTAATCGATCGGTAAAAACAGGGCAAGTGGTGTTATCACCGCATACTAGCTGATGAGGGTCGACAAATACGGCTTGTTTTTTTACTTTCGTTTTTAGGGTGGCATTGATATGTAAGGATGTTGTGCCAACTTCATTGCGCAGTGTTTTGATCTCTTGGCGAGGCATGTGGATATAATCGTGAATAGACATTTTTCCGAAGAATTTATTTCCCACTACGATGAGCTTTTGTCGCTGCTTTAGGTTCAAGTAACGAATAACTTTAGGGAGTTTTTGGGAGACTTCGGGTTTCCAAAGGGCCGCCATAATGACAAGGTCAGCTTGCTCGATTTGTTTCTTAGCTTCTTCTAAATTATCAGTGCGTTCGTTGCGAGGAGAGCAAAGTTGATGATCCTGTGGGCGGATATACTTTGATCTATTTTCTCCAGGTACGAGTTGGCAAGGGTAGGGAATGAAGCGAAAAGCAATTTGGTAGTTGGAGAGATAGCCATTTTCTAAGACGCCGTTTAGGAAATCACAACCTTGACTGTCTCCAACGATAATTGCTTTCTTCTTTTTGCTTGCTGGGTTAAACGGTTTTGATTGGAGATTCCGACACTTTTTAAAGGCATAGCTATTGCTAGATTGTTTGTCTGCGGCTTTGATAAGGTCTCTATGAACAGCGGTTTGAGCAGCAAATACATTACCACTAAATAGTAAAATAATGCTCAGGTTCGCAACAGTTTTCAGGTTGTCTATTATTATTCTCATATCAACATCCTTGTAATATGAATAGGTTAAATAACTGAAATTTATTAGGATTATTCTTAAAATATAGTTATCTATGGATGGTACGCTTCTTGAAAGGAGTTGCAAGCTATAAAAATGAGCAAGTATTGTTGCTTGAATCAGTGAAGACTGGGGTAATTTACAACGTTATCAGATCAAAGCTGGGAAGCATATTTACCGCTTGTCGGCAAAAAAGCGTGATAAGGAGATCCGTTTGTTGGGCTATAAAGGAGGGGGGTAGTTGTAGCGCGGAAATTATTTATTGAGGGGAGACAGAAGAAAGGCTGGCAATTCCGATAAATGAAATTGCCAGCCTTTTTTATGCTTTTCTTCGCTATCTTACTGATATTCTTCTCAAGAATGAGAGGAAATGGTAAGTGGCGATATTTTAATGTTTACAGCTTAGAGCGGTATAACATTGTTAGCACATGGACCTTTTTGGCCTTGACCAACTTCAAATTCTACATCTTGACCATCATTTAGCGTAGCATAACCACCGCCATTTTTAATTTCAGAATGATGAACAAATAGATCTTTGCCGCCATCTTCAGGAGTGATAAAACCGAAACCTTTCTCTGCGTTAAACCACTTAACTGTACCCTTACTCATTACTTATATTCCTATTTAAATTAATACTACATGTTTGTAGCTGGTATACTCTAACACATTTTTTGTAGATTTAATTCAATTCTTTAATCAATTGAGTTTTTCATCAGCAACTACTTTGTGAGTTTGCTGCATTATCAACCGTAATGAATGATCACAAAAGAACACGTTCAGTCCCGCCATTGTTTGCTTTATCAACAAACGTTTTTTGCCAATTTTTACCCAGTAAGTTGTTTGCAATTTCAACAACAATATAGTCAGTTTCAATGCCAGTGCTGTCTGCATAGCGAGATAGCCCTTGTTGGCAAGCCGGGCAACTGGTTAGCATTTTTACGTTACCGTTTTTTACTGTTTCCTCGCCAGTGTGTTGTTTTATTCCTTTCTTGATCTCTTCTTCTTTACGGAAACGTAGTTGTGTTGCGATATCTGGACGGCTAACTGCAAATGTACCTGCTTCTCCGCAACAGCGGTCCGAAGTCAGTACGGTTTGTCCCATGAGTTCTGAGGCAACGGCTGTCGGTTCATATTGCTTCATTGGAGAATGACAAGGGTCATGGTAGAGGTATTGCGTACCTTCAATGCCCTCCAGTTTTACGTTTTTCTCTTTTAGATATTCATGAATATCCAGTAAACGGCAGCCAGGAAAAATACGATCAAATTCGTATTTCAACAACTGATCCATGCATGTTCCACAGGATACAATCACAGTTTTTATATCCAGATATTTCAAAGCGTGAGCAATACGATGAAACAAAACGCGGTTGTCCGTGGAAATCTTTGTGCCTTTTTCTGTGTCACCTGATGATGTTTGTGGGTAGCCACAGCATAGATAGCCTGGGGGTAAAACGGTGGTTGCACCTGTTTCATAAAGCATGGCCAAGGTTGCCATGCCGACTTGGCTAAATAGACGTTCCGAGCCACAGCCAGGGAAGTAGAAGACTGCATCTCCTTCTTTTTGTGTATCCCGCAGAATCGGTACGACTTTGTCATCTTCCAAATTCAATAAAGCGCGTGTTGTTTTTGGTGGTAATGATTTTGGTAAGGGGTTCTTAACAAATTGCACCACATACTCTTGCACATTGGGTTTGCCGGTTGTGGCATTTGGTAGCTGTTGCTTTTTAAAGAAGGAGAGATTCTTGGTTAATTTATTTGCCAGGCGTTGGCCTTTGTAACCATATTCAATCATACCTTTACGCATCAATTTGATCGTTAGCGGATCTTTGATGTTGAGGAACTGCATGGATGCCCATGTGATCGGGTTGCTTTTGCGAACTTTACGGTTTTTGAGGATTTCGCGCATGCGTACAGTAACATCACCAAAGTCGATGTTCACCGGACAGGGGTTTAAACACTTATGGCAAACGGTACAGTGGTCAGCGACATCATTCATTTCAATGAAATGATCAAGTGCAATACCGCGTTGCGTTTGCTCTTCATACATGAAGGCTTCGATCATCAAGCCAGTGGCAAGAATCTTATTTCGCGGTGAGTACAAGAGGTTTGCACGCGGAATATGCGTATTACACACTGGCTTACATTTACCACAACGTAGACAATCCTTGATGTCGTCATTGAGAGCACCTAGTGCATTGTGCTCAAGTAACAAGGCTTCTCGTTCAACAAGACGTAAAGAAGGTGTGTAGGCATCATCAAGTCCTGAGCCAGGCATGAGTTTGCCTTTGTTGAAGTGACCCTTAGGGTCAACACGTTCTTTGTATTCAGCAAAAGCGTTGGTAATGCTATCTGGCTGATATTGAATTTTCGTTAAGCCTATGCCGTGTTCACCAGATATGACGCCATCAAGTCTGTGTGCTAAATCCATGACTTCATCAACGATGAGTTCTGCTTCATGCATCATCATGTAATCATTGGAATTAACAGGGATGTTAGTGTGCACGTTGCCATCGCCTGCATGCATATGGAGTGCGACGAAAAGACGACTGGATAAAACGTCTTTATGGATTTTCTCCATCTGCTCGCGGAAGGGTTTTAGTGCCAGCCCCGAGAAGATTTCCTGCATAGGCTCTTTAATATCCGTGTGATAAGAAATACGCAGGTCACGGCGTAATAGCAAATCAACAATGCGGTCATTTTCTCGTATTGCTTTTTGCGCTTTTTCGTCGAGTAATTCAAGATGTTCGCTAGCCGCTGCTTCGATATTGTTTTGGATAGCCATCCAGCGATTTTTTACACGAGAAAGGTGTTTTTGGGCTGAGACTTTCTTTGCATCAAGAAGTTGATTGTTTTCATCACTAGTTGCGTGTTGAGGTGTTTTCAGAATATCTTTATTTTCAGCAAGTAAGCTCTCTAGCAGCTCATCGATCAGGCGCAATTTGTTTTGCGTAGATTGATGGATATTGATGCGTTCGATACCTTCACTGTATGTGGCAAGGTTGTGTAATGGAATAACCACATCTTCATTAATTTTGAAGGCATTAGTGTGTGCAGCGATAGCTGCTGTACGGGAGCGATCCAGCCAAAATTGACGACGAGCTTCTGGACTAACGGCGATGAAGCCTTCTGCTTGGCGGGCATTGGCAAGCTCAACAACTTTTGATGCGGCCTTTGCAACTTCGCTCTCATCATTACCAACAATGTCCGCAATCAGGATCATTTTCGGCATCATGCGACGCGTACTTTTGGGCGTGTACTTGACCGCTTTTACATAGCGTTCATCGAGATGTTCAAGTCCAGAGAGCAATACTTCTGAGTTATTATCCAAATAGTCTTTAATCTCAACAATGGCCGGAACAGCTTCATGTAAGTCTGTACCGTAGAATTCAAGGCAGACCGTACGTGCCATTTCTGGCATACGATGTAAGACAAATTCAGCAGATGTGATGAGTCCGTCACAGCCTTCTTTTTGAATGCCTGGTAAGCCGCCAAGGAATTTATCAGTAACATCTTTACCCAAACCTTCTTTGCGGAAGAATTGCCCTTTGAATTCTAGAACTTCGGGGTCACGAGACGGCGTTACTCCATCCTGTTTGAAGTGGGTTACTTCAAATTGGACGTCTTGTTGGTCATGAATTTTGCCAAGATTGTGATTGAGTCGTTTCACCTCAATCCATGTGGCATCAGGCGTAACCATTTTCCATGAAGCAAGGTTGTCGAGCGTTGTTCCCCATAAAACAGCTTTTTTGCCGCCAGCGTTCATAGAAACATTGCCGCCAATGGTAGAGGCTTCTTGTGAGGTAGGATCAACTGCAAAGACTAAACCTTGCGTAGATGCCAGTTCGGAAACTCGTTTAGTCACAACGCCAGCACCGCAGCGTACAACAGGAACTTGTTTGTCAACACCGGGAAGGTCTTCGCGGAAGGATACTTCACTGAGTGATTCAAGTTTTTCGGTGTTGATGACAACGCTTTTGTCATCAAGTGGAATAGCACCACCCGTATAACCAGTGCCGCCACCACGTGGAATAACGGTTAGACCAAGCTCGATACTCGCTTCAACAAGTCCAGCAATTTCTTCTTCAGTATCAGGTGTAAGAACCACAAAAGGGAGTTCAACACGCCAATCAGTTGCGTCAGTGACATGTGAGACGCGAGCGAAACCATGAAATTGAATATTGTTTTTTGAGGTTATATGGTTGAAACGTTTTTGTGCTTTCGCACGAAGCGATGCATATTCAACAAACCAATCCGAGAACTTTTTGACGGACTTTTTGGTGATTTCTAGTAGCTCAAGTGTTCGCGGGTTATCTCCAGCTCGTGCTTCAATGCCTTTAATGCGATCTTGCAGTCCACCAATCAGAGACTTTTGGCGTTTTTTGTTTTTCAGTAAGTCGTCTTGAATATAAGGATTGCGGCTTACTACCCACATATCTCCAAGCATCTCTAGAAGCATGTGTGAAGAAATGCCAGTTGCGCGTTCTTTACGTAGGCTTTCGAGAATCTCCCAAGCGGACGCACCCATCAATCGGGTAACAATTTCTTTGTCCGAAAACGATGTGTAGTTGTAAGGGATTTCGCGAATGGGTTGCTGAATGCTCATGATGAATAATCCAATCGGAGGACGCTATTGTAATCATCTATGAGCCACAAGCAATTACTGTTTACATTTAATCGCATATTTCTATGCGAATTATTTGCTTTTTCTCAGATTCAGAGTGACTAACCGCAATCAAAGTTTCGATAGGCACCTGTTTTAGTTTTTAGTTGAAATTGGACATCGCGCAAATAAGTGGCATTAGTATCTAAAAGAACGCGTGCTTGTTCTGGCCAAGACTTGAGATAGGTTGTATGCATACCTGCTGTCATTCTCATGAGTGTAACTGTTGGGGTAGCAGCCAGTGCGGTATAACGTAAAATGCCTTCATTATAGAGTTTGTTGGCAATTTCATCGTTGATACCTAAGAAAATGGTGAAGTCGTCTTCTGCGCTAACGAAAGTCTCTTGATTCTCTTGTTTCGTTGAAATCATATACTCTCCTGTTTTTCGTGATAATACGATAGACCTCAACGCTGAGAAATAGTTGCTGACAAGCTGTTATTTGAAATTAAAATTTCTCTTTTTTTTCTTACTGGGTATTTCGTGAAAAGAGTACATCTTATATTCTTGGGCAGACTTAACATGAGAAAACAAGCAATGAAAATACAGAAATTAATGGCTTTGGGTCTTTGTCTAGGGCTTTCTTTATCAGTAACGAATGCAATTGCGGATGGAAAGGCTCAGGCTAAAGAGCACTGTGGTAATTGCCACGGTGCTGATGGGAATAGTAATGACCCAAAAGTGCCAAATATTGCAGGCTTTAGCGTAACGACTTTTCTTGATATAGCAGAGTCTTATCGTGATGGGTCACGCCATGCTGATAAGTACACACCTAAAGTAGGTGATGCGAATGATATGAGTACGATCATGAGATCAATGGGAGACCCCAGTTTGCAGGTCATCGCTGAATTTTATGCGAGCCAGCCGTTTAAGCGCCATCCACAAAAAACGGATCCTGCAAAAGTAGCGGCAGGTGCCAAGCTTCATGAGAAAAATTGTGAGAAGTGTCATTCAGAGAGCGGTTCATTAGCGGATGATGATGCAGGTATTTTGGCGGGGCAATGGAGGCCTTATTTGCAAGATCAGTTTACTAAGTTCTCGAGTGAGAAGCGTGGAATGCCTAAAAAAATGAAAAAGAAATTTTCCCCACTAACAGAGGAAGAGAAAGCCGCTTTATTGGACTTTTATGCAAGCCAAAAATAACCCCTAATTATAATATTTCAATATAGTTAGTATTTATCTGGCAAATGCTGGTTTTCTTGTGGCTACTTTGGGTATGATGTGGCGCATTGAATTCAAAGAGATAAGAATATGAACCAAGATGAAATGAAAAGAGCGGCTGCAGAGGCAGCGCTTGAATATGTAGAACCTGGCATGATTGTGGGCATTGGAACGGGTTCAACAGCGAATCACTTTATTGATTTGTTAGCAGGGATGAAAGGCAAGCTTGAAGGGACTGTTGCGAGTTCTGTTGCGAGTGAGGAACGTTTGCGTAGCCATGGTATTGATGTCTTAGACTTTAATTCTGCGGGTCAATTGCAGCTGTATGTTGATGGTGCTGATGAGTCGACTAAGCACTTACATCTTATTAAGGGTGGTGGCGGTGCATTAACACGTGAAAAAATTGTAGCAGGTGGTAGTGATAAATTTGTGTGTATTGCTGATGATACAAAGCTTGTTGATATTTTAGGTGAATTTCCTTTGCCTGTAGAAGTTATCCCAATGGCGCGTAGTATGGTTGCCCGTCAACTAGTAAAGCTAGGGGGGACGCCTGAATTGCGTAATGGTTTCACAACAGATAATGGTAACTTGATTCTTGACGTAAAGAATATGGATATCTTGAATCCCGTTGAAATGGAGCAAGAGATCAATAAGATTCCTGGTGTAGTCACTGTTGGGATTTTTGCAATACGTCCTGCAGATGTGTTGATTTTGGGTAGTGAAAATGGTGTGCGGACACTGACTGCTTAATAAATGGTGCTGATGATAGCGGATGACGGAATGTCATCCGCTACAAAGGGGCTTTTATACTTCAATCATTGGTTTTTGCGCGACATTTGAATCAATGGCTGCTTGTGAAATCGCTGCTGGGATTCTATCCGCTAGACGTGGGTCCAGTGGTTTAGGAATGATGTAGTCCTTACCAAACTCCATGCTATCAACCTCATAAGCCTCTAGAACTGACTGTGGTACAGGTTCATGTGCCAATTTTGCCAGTGCGTAGACTGCTGCAATCTGCATTTCACGATTGATCGTTGTAGCATGTACATCTAACGCGCCGCGAAAAATAAACGGAAAGCCAAGAACATTGTTGACCTGGTTAGGGAAGTCACTACGGCCAGTTGCCATAATTAAATCATCCCGTGTTTCCAGTGCTAAACGCGGTGCAATTTCTGGGTTTGGATTAGAAAGCGCAAATACGATTGGGTTTGGAGCCATCTTTGAAAGCATCTCGACAGTCATAAGATCAGGGCCAGATACGCCAATGAAGACATCTGCATCAGTGCAAGCATCTTCAAGCGTGCGTTTATCCGTGTCCACAGAAAACTCGGCTTTGTATTTGTTGACGTTCTCACGGCCATTATAAATAACTCCCATGCGATCAACCATGAACAGGTTTTCTTTCTTCGCGCCCATAGACGCTAGTAGTTTCATGGAAGCAATTCCAGCTGCACCAGCACCCAAACAGACTATTTTTGCATCTTCAAGTTTCTTGCCTTGAATTTCTAAAGCATTGATCAGTCCTGCTGCAATGATGATGGCTGTGCCATGTTGGTCATCATGAAAAACAGGAATGTCGAGTTTTTCCTGTAGCTGTTTTTCAATTTCGAAACAGGCGGGAGCAGCAATATCTTCAAGGTTGATGCCGCCGAAAGTCGGTGCAATACGTTCTACCGTTTCGACAAACTCTTCGATAGTGTTGGTGTTAACTTCAATGTCAAAAACGTCAATATCTGCAAAGCGCTTGAATAAAACACCTTTCCCTTCCATAACCGGTTTTCCTGCAAGGGCACCCACATTTCCTAGGCCGAGCACTGCGGTACCATCGGTAATAACACCTACTAAGTTACTTTTAGCTGTATATAAGTAGGCTGCCGCAGGATCGTGGTGGATTTCCATTACTGGTTCAGCAACGCCTGGAGTATAGGCGAGTGATAAATCATGCTGTGTTTCAGTTGGTTTGGTAATTGCGGTTGCAATTTTTCCTGGGCGCGGTTCTGCGTGATATTTCAACGCGTCTTCTTTGTAGGTGTAGCTCATTGAGTGGTCGATCCTGTTGTTGCAATGCAGAGATGAAGTACTCAAAAGATATAAGATATATGTCTGAGACTCCCATTATTGGTTTTGAAGCTTCAAAAAAGCCGATCATGGAGTGTGCATGATCGGCCGATTTTAGTCTAGAGTGACTCTATAAGTATTAAATAATTTAATTATTGGATAATTTTAATAAGTTGTCCTGCTCGTGGTTCCTTATCCGGAAACATGCCATTGAGAAGACGTAATCTTTCAGCAGTATGCTTTTTAATAGGTGAGCGTGCAGCCAAAGAAGCAAATGTATCTCCAGGACGGGCGGTAATGACTCGGATTTGGCCTTTTTGTGTTTTATCGATATTGAAACTCATCCCCTGAATGCGCTGTAGATATCCGCCTGGGTTTTCGCCACGTGTTCCTGCAGTTGGAAAACGTTTTGCTGCATTGACGACTTCGTGTAAGCGTTTGTCGTTGCTGGGGTGAGTCGAGAATGTACCGTGATAGGTGGTGGGTTGCTTACCCTCTGACTTAGCAAGAAACTTACTAAACTCTTCCTGATCTTTAAGTACTCGGACGACATCAATCATGTTTTCTGGGCGATATCCAACACGGGCCAGATATTCTGCGCCAAGTCTATCTGCTTGAAGCTCATGGTCGCGACCGAACCCCCTAACTGATGCTGTTGCGACTGTCTTGAGTACGTCTGTACCTCCGACCTTATTGCCAACCACGCTCACTAGAATGCTGGATACCGTTTCACGGGAGTGTTGTCTTGCGCTATGGCGTGCCGTTACGTGCCCGATTTCATGGCCTAAAACACCTGCAAGTTCAGCCTCGGAACCTAAATAAGCCATCAAGCCCCGTGTGATATAAATATAGCCACCTGGTAGGGCGAAAGCGTTAATGCTGGGGTCGTCTACAACCGTAAAATGATAGCGAATATTATTACGATGACTGCGTTGTGCAAGTTGTTGACCCAGGTTGTTCACATAAGCTTGCAAAGCAGGGTTGTTATATGGTTTGTATTGTTGAAGGATTTGTTTGTGTAAGCCAGTGCCAAGAGAAACCTCTTGCTGCTCCGACATTAAAACGAAGTCTTTCTTGCCACTTACCGGGTTTACAGAGCATCCGATGAGAATGCTGACGCTTAATATGCTACTAGATAGAGCGATAATAATTTTCTTGTTCATGAATAACTCCTCAAATTACCCAAAAGGGTGTCCGTTGAAACTCTCTTATTAATATTCAAGGTAGCTGGGATGAAGTAGTCGTATGTACGCGTTTTTTTTGTGTCGATATAACAGGCCAGAAACCGTGATGGTTTTACCCGCTAACTCGTCGAGATTCTTGAATAACTTGAGTTCAGGTTCTTTGATTGTAATATAGATTTTCTCATCAAGTGCTAATGTCACACGTCTTTTTCGATGTTTAATGCGATGAACAGTTCCCTTAAGTCTGACATAACCCGTAAATTGTTTATCAAGCTGTGCGGGTGTTTGAATTTGAAAGTCTGTTTGTGACCAAATATTGGTTTTGGCCAGTTGAGCTCTCCTCTCAGCTTTTTGGTAACACTCGGCAAAGGTAAAATTGGGATGAATTAATAATGTAGTGGCTAGTCCTTGCTCAAGCAGCCATTCAGAAAGGTTTTGTTGATCAGGGGTGAAAAGATGAGCTAATTGGCGGTGGTATTTATCAACGGTTTTTTTACCGATTTGTAGGCGGACTTGATTATTGTTGGCTGCAAGTTTTTCCCGAAGAGCTTTAGTGGCTTGTCCAGCAAAGGCTTCCCCTTTTTTGTTTTTACGTGGCATCTCTGGTGTGTCGATACCGATGATGCGTATCTTGCGCCCATCAGTAAGCTTGACAGTGTCACCATCGTAAACCCATTTTACGGTAGCGATTTCGGTGGAGGAAGAGGGGGAGCAGTTGCTCGCATTTGCCGATACAAAAATAGCAGACATAAAAAAGGCACTCACTAAGAGCACCTTTTTTAGTAGCCAAAGGCTGGACATGCAGTTATTTTCTTTTGTAACGCTGGTTGAATTTATCAACCTGTCCTGCTGACTTATTAAGATTTTGCTTGCCTGTATAGAAAGGATGAGACTGGCTCGAAACTTCTACCTTGATCAATGGGTACTCATTACCATCTTCCCATGTGATGGTTTCTTTTGAACGCATAGTAGAACGCGTCAAAAATGTGTAATCAGCATTCTGATCTTGGAAAACAACTTCTCTGTAATCTGGATGTGTGTCGGCCTTCATGGTGAAGATCCCCGTCAATCGATTGTCAAAAAATAAAGAGGGCGGATGGTACCAGAAGTTACTACAAACAATCAACAAAAAATCACAGTTGTTGAGATAAGCGCATTCAGACAGCAACTCTCTTTCTACTGAAAGGCATTCATAGACTCCTTCCGCCTCATCTAGTACCGCCGGTATTGAAACGGCTTTTCATTGTGCAGGCACGTTAAATGGGGAATTGGCAGTATCTATGACTTTATTTCGGTGAATTGGGAAAGCTTCTAGTGAAAAAAGAGCCTGCATAAAGCAGGCTCTTTTATTTACCGATATTTACCAACTTATGAAAAAGTCGGCCTAAGTAGGATTCAATTACTTAGCAGTAGTTGGAGCAGGAACCATAACTGGAGCAACTGTGTTACCAGGGAAAGTACCCGCACCGTTAGTGTCGTTAGCAACTGTAGCGTTAGCTAGTGTGTTACCTGCACCGTTACCTGCGCCAGCGAAATCAGCAAGACCGTTGCCTTTTACGTCACCTTGTGCGTCAGCAGACATTTTAGAGTCCATAGCTGTGCGGCCTTTACCTTTGAAGTTCATTGAGAAATCAACTTCACCGTCTGCGTCGCCTTTACCTGTTCCCCAGCCGTTCAATTTACCAGCGCCTGTGCCTTCAGTTTTACCGTTACCTGTAGTCCAACCAGAGGTATTTCCGTATGCTTGACCGTTACCTGCGCCATTTTGCATGCCGTCAAAGAACTCAGCAGAAGCAGTAGTAGAAAGAGCGATAGCAGCAGCGAAAGCGATAGTTTGTAATTTCATGGTAGTTCTCCGTAGCGTGGAAGCTGTAATGAGTTAAGTTGCAAACAAGTATATTAGAATATTCTAATATGTCAAT
>CACVAY010000121.1 GCA_902727985.1 uncultured Thiotrichaceae bacterium
TAAGAAAACCTTTTTACCGCATCCAGCACTAACCCATGCCCAACACTGCCAAAAGTGTTACCAGTCACTTTTTTAGCATTTTTGAATGTACTCATTATATCGTTTTGTATTTTGCCTATTTGAGATGTTCCACCAGTAAAGAATACAGCGTTTACATCACTGTTATTTATGCCAGCATCTTTGACTAACCCTTCAATACCCTGATAAATATTTTGCAGGTCGTTGTCGATAATAGTTTCGAAATTATCTTTGGTTAGTTCAACCTGTAGTTGCGATTCGATAAAGTCTAAAGGGATAAAACTACTATTTTGGTTTGTCAGTTGTTTCTTAGCATTTTCTACTTTTTCGAGTAGACGGTGACCGTCTCGGTTTTCTAGCACGCTAATTAGGCGGTTGGTACGTTGTTTATCGTTGGCTGCATTGAGTGCCGCTTTTATTTGGATGAGCGATTCGCGTGCATAGAGCAGATTGATTTTGTGCCAAGTGCATAAGTCGCTGTAGTAGGAACGAGGGATTTCGATGTCTGTGCCACTGATAGTGCGCATGCTGGTGTGTAAGCCAAGATGCGGCATGACAGCATTATAACTGAGTTGTTTATCGAGGTTGGTTCCGCCAATGTGTACCCCAGCTGTGGCGAGTATTTCGCTAGGTGTTTTTGCATCTTTAGGTGTGATTTTGATAAGGGTAAAGTCAGATGTACCTCCACCGATATCGACAATCAGCGCGAGTTCTTCTTTTTCTACGGTTTGTTCATAGGCCATGGCGGCGGCAATGGGTTCGAACTGAAATTCGATATGTTTAAAGCCTTGCTGTTGGGCAATTTCACGCAGGGTGTCTTCAGCGAGTTGATCTGCTTCGTCGTCTCGATCATTGAAACGAACAGGGCGTCCAAGCACTACGCTATCAATCGTGTCGCCTGAGGATGTTTCGGCAGTGTTTTTCATGTGTTTGATGAAGTAGCCGAGGACATCAGAGTAGGATTTCATTTCGTTGAAGACGCGGGTTTTTTGATCCATTAGTGATGAGCCAAGCACCGACTTTATGGAAGTCATCAAGCGTCCTTCTGAACCTTCGATATAGTGTTCGATGGCAGATTCGCCGAAGTGCATTTGCAGTTCTTCCTCATCTAGGAAAATAGCCGAGCGCAATATGCTGTTATCACCATCAAGTGCCACCATTTCAATATTCTGCTGCTTGCTGATACCGATGGTTGAGTTACTGGTTCCGAAATCGAGTCCACAGAAAGACATATCAAATCTCACCGTTTTTATGAATAATTATTGGGGGAGTGCTTATACAGTAGATTGAGCGATTTTGGAATTTAATGGGTGAATTTTTTGCTCAATGAGGGGGGAATTGTACGTTTCGTTATAGAGGTAAATAGTGAGTTATGTCGAATACATTTGTAATACCCGAACCGTTCACCAAGGTTCGGTATATCGCTAAGAGAATTCCGGGCGTGGAGCATCAAGAAGATTTGAGCTTGGGTGCTAATTGCCAAGTTTATGCTTATGCCTTTTTGCGCCATTTTTGATTAAAATTAATGTGAGCCTCATGCTTTTGTTATCAAATTGATCCTGAGTTCAGGAGTGGTATCTCGTAACCGTATTTGTGAACAATCAAAGAGGCGCTAGTAGACCAGAGGTATGGTGAAGGCCGAATGTTAAGTTCCATTTCAGATAAAGATTCTACTCTTGGGTTATCTTTCAAACAGGAGAAAAGCATGCTTAATAAATATTCCATTCCACAAATCGTAGCCTTAAGTTTTATGGCATTTATGCTGACAGCTTGTGGAGGTAGTGGGGAGGTTAATGACCCAAATCTCAGCAGTAACATAGGGGTTGTGACAGAGGTCACTGATACTGAAATCGCTAGTTTGAAGTTTATGCGAGAAGAAGAAAAACTGGCACGGGATGTGTATTTAACACTTTTTGATGAGTGGGGTAACTCGATCTTTAACAATATTGCATCCAGTGAGCAGGAGCATACGGATGCGGTTCTTGATTTGCTTGATACTTTTGGTGTTGATGATCCTGCTGTTACGGGTATCGGTGTATTCACCAATCAAGAGTTACAGGATTTATCGGATGAGTTGATAACTCGAGGCAAGGGTAGTGCTCGCAGTGCATTGTGGGTGGGAGCGTTCATTGAAGAAGCTGATATTCAAGATATTGTCCATGCAATGGAAACGATTAACAATACCCGGATGTTAGAGGTTTATGGAAATTTGCTGTGTGGTTCACGTAATCATTTACGTGCCTTTGTGAAGAATATAGAGAATCAGGGAGAAGCTTACAGCACACAAATTCAGGCACTGGAAGCCGAGGTTGCGGCCATTCTTAGTTCGCCTACTGAGCAATGTGGTGGTCACTAATAAAAGTGTGTAGCAACTCTAAGCTAAATGGATCATGGCTTAATTTATCAATAACTAAAAGAGGCTATTTATGAGTCTCTTTTGATTTCCTGGTTCTTCATATTCGTTTATTGGCAGAAACGTTGAATCTTCTTCTTGTCTTGTGCGATATGATTATCTACTTCCCCTTTTTTCTCCGCGTTTTTAACAGCAATCTTCCAATGTTCACAAGGCGGAGGGAATGGGTATTCGTAGAGGTAGTTCGCAATATTGCTCAGTTGCTCTTTTGGTAAGGGCATGGGGGGCATTAATCCCATCTTTTGTGCTGGACGCTTCATGATGACTTTATCCATCGATGGATGAGCAACGAAATCGACCACTGCGGCTACAAAGGTTTCTTTATCTGGGAAGGCTTTTTTATAACGGTTAGAGACACCAAACAAGGGGGGAGCTTTCGGAGGATCCAAAGCAACGTTATGACAGCTATTACAAACCGCAACATCTTTTGCACCTGCTTGTGCGCTTTCGGTGAGAGTTGAAAGAATGGGGTCATTGCTTGGTGGGGTAATATTTGCTGTTTTCTCGCCACAAGCTGAGAGCAGAGTTACTGAAAGTGCAAAAGTGGAACTTATAAATAGCTGTTTCATAATGAAACTCCTGATCCTGTTGTTGAGTTTTTTGATGAATACAGTAAGTCTAGCAGTTACCTGTTTTAAGTCATATGTGATTTCTCATGTAACTGAAATTAAATTAAAAAAGGGGAGTTTGTTCTTGGGGTGGGTAAAGTGTATAGCCTTCTATTTCAAGGCTATACACTTCAGGTACAACGGTTCGCGTTATTTCGTTGCTCTTCTACGAGCAAGCCATCCGCCAAGACCCAGGAAACCAAACACCATCATCAACAGGGTATTGAAACTACCACCGCCACTGCTTGTAACAGTAGGTTCTTCAGTAGGTTCATCAGCGATGGTAAGCACTAAGCCAGCTTCAAGTGTCTCTGGTTCAACCTTTGTGCCGTACTTGCTGTCAACATAGGTAGCTGTAAGCGTTGTAGTTTTGTTTAAGTCGAACTTTCCATCATCATCGAGAATGGCGTTATCAGAAAGCTTCGCTGCAACGGTTCCTTTGAAGAGAGAGGTATTGATATCAGTTTCTGTTAATTCCACGCTTTCTGTTTCGCCATGATCGCTGGTAACTTTAACCGTGATGGTCTCTTTAACCGCAGGGTCAACATTGAGGTCGTTATCCGCTATACCAACAGAGATAATACTATCTTTGCCCATAGTCGCTGCTTCTGTTTTTGAAGCACTGACCATTCTTGTCTTAAGAGTGGCCGTTTCTTCACTAAAGTCTTCTGTGATACTCATCACGATAATACCTTCACTTTCTGTATATCGTGTATCTGGAGCATTATCAGCAACGTAAGAAGGTGCGTTTTGGTCAGCAGCTATATGCGGAGTAAAGCGAATGGTAAATGTGTTACCAATCGCAGTATTACTCCCAACATTTACGATGTAGTTTAAGCCAAGGTTCAAAACATCTTCAACTGGACCCTGTTCATACCATTCGCCCGTCCAATCGATAAGTTCTTCTGTTGTAACATCTGCCCAATTATCTGCCTTACCTTTACGCCATTTATTGGTGCCTGAACCTTCTGGGTCACCCCAAAAAGCTTTAAGAACGCCATCGGTTTCAGGGTTCATGTCATCATCATGAAAAATACCTGTAGGTTCCCAGATTGAAGGCAGCCAGTTACCGAAGATTGTTTGATAGTTACCGCCTTGCATGGGGCCTGTATATGAAGCCGTTAGCTTATCTGCTGATAAGGCAGGTGTGAAATAGGCTCGTGTACTATCGAAGAATCCGTCTTCATTGAAATGATGGTCAGCTGGTCCCCACAGGCCATGTGAGAAATTAGCCATGCTTTCCTCATCCCAGATATCTCCGTCAGGGTTTCCGTCATGATCAATACCCTCACCAATACCCAAGGACAGTGTTAATTCGGCATTGGGTTGACCAGTAGCATCAAGCACTTCGATTTTGTAGCCGTCTAAGCGCTTGCCAGAGTAGTTATTTACTTTCTGCAGTACTTGATAACGTTCTGTACTAGTGTCATCCGCTTTCAAGTTAAAGGTAAGATCTACGGGTAGACCGTATCCTTCAGCATCAGCAGTGGTTACGGTCGATGGTAGAATATTAACTTTGAAACGCTTATGCGTTTGAAAACCACTTGAACATAAAACGGGTTTGTTTCCAGCTCCTAGATACCCTTCTTCCAGGTAAGAAGAGGTCATAATGCAATTAGCAGGTTTACCCTCTTTGGTTTTTGTATCGGCATTAATGATTTTGATACCTGATGGTTCACCGACCGGCCAGTCTTTGCCATGTAAATGGCCTCTGACTTCTCCGCCTGTTGTAATATCAGCCTCGAAAGACTTGTCTGCTCTCATACCAGTATAGGTGCCATCGGCTTCATTGAAAGAGCCGACGTTACCTGTAAAGTCATCGGTATCAACGACGCGTATCTCTACGTTGTCTAGGTTCCAGCCACCAAAACCAAATTGTTTATTAGTGGTGGATGTTGCCGATGATAAGGTGTCACCTTCTGGCGCATCGCTAATGATTTTACCCGCATAGGCATGACTGCCCAGTATCATAGCTATGGCAACACTTAGTCCAAATGCACCTTTTTCAGAAACTGTGCGTTTGGTTTTTTTGATAGCGCTTGTTGGTGAGTAAGCGGTTCTCACTCTGCTGCTTGATTGCTTATCAGAATCTAACGTACCGAACAAAACATGAGATGAAATTGATGAGAGTAGTGGATAGCTAAATAGCCATTGCTTTTTCATAATATAGCCCTCGAAAGCGAGATAAATTGTGCGATAGCTCACTATCGCCCCCTGAAAAATCGCCACGTCCCTGTTTGGTGTTTTTTCTATAGGCTTAGTTTACAAAGATAGACAAACGGTTTATTGGCAATTGTTAATTTTGGGTTAACTTTTCGTTAATTTTCTGGCGGTTGATGGTATTTTACTCAAAGAAAAGCGGCACACAGGGAGGCTGTTCTGTATGCCGCAAACCGTGTTACTCGGCTTTTACCGTCGAACTGCCGTCAAGCATCCAGAGGATTTCATCTTTGCTATAACCCAATACCGCATAGTTAGGAACATTATTGGTTACAGGCTCAAGTACTGGCATCCATGATCCGCCATTTTTTGCCAAATCATCGCTGGTCATACTTAAGGCTTCCAGCATGGCTTCAGGTTGTTGATAGCCTCCAGGAGATTGTGGCGCAAACCAGTTGAGTAGCATTGTCGTATCACTCACTCGTACAAACTCGGTATTGTTATCAATATCAACATTGGCCAGACCTTTTACCACGTCATCATCTTCAACCGATAGACCAAGGTTGGCTAGGCGGTGAATATGATAGAAGTGCCATCTGTATTTTGGGAATTCCATGGTGCCCATAGTGCCCATATCAACCGGCGTCTTTTCAGTGACAGGTACAGGGTTATTCAGGATGCCTGATTCACTGTGGCAAGCGCTACAGCCCTGACTGCCACCATAGCCGATCGCCTGTTCTTTAGGACGAACACCATGCCCACCCAGCGTTACACCGTTTGAGAAAGCTGGATAGTTTTCGATCGCTGCCAAGAAAGCTGCTTTCTGAGTGGTATCTGTTATCTGTTCAGCTTGCATGCCCAAGAACATTTTCATCAAACTTCCATCTGGTAGTTTCATGGTGACCAGATCGCTAGTTTGCGTGAAGGGTGGGTACCAGTCGTAATCGTCAGGAAGTCCCATTGGCTTGTTAAAGCCTTTAAAGGCTTTTAGACCTCTTTGCGATGCGAGTAAACGGCTGAAATGGAAATCTGCACTCTCATCAAGAATACCGTTGTTGTCTTGATCCCAGCTGCTAAACATGGGATCTGAGCTGATCATATAATGCTCGTATCCGTAGCTGGCCTTATCGAAGTGCACCATATTCGGGAAGATTTGCATCATTGCCATGGCTTGCTTATTTGGATCATCAGAGCCGAAATCTTGCAACGTTACATTGCGTACTTCGGTAGGCGTTAAATCCAGCATATCCATCGCATAGAACGCCTCCGCATTACCAGTGCCGCTAGTGGCATCCTTATTGGCGTAAAAGCGATACATGGAGTGCGCGTTGTAATCTGCACCCGCATCATTTTTCACCGTTGCGCCTGAGAAGAAGCGTGCATCAAAGACCATGCCATTTGCCATCGGTTTGAAAGGGGTGATTTTAGCGGCTGGAGAACCGCGAACCGCGAGTGATTGTGCGAGGAAAGATGTCCCACCATTGAACCACACTAAGGTCGGTGGTGCTTTATAGGCAGCAAAGTCGCCATCAGTATCTTCATGACTATCTGCGACCATGTGATCAGCAGAGATCAGCTTGCTATCTTTGCCGTCGGCATTGCGTCCAAATGAAAGGTGTGTGCCTTCACCATAGAGCGAGTAGGTAATACCACCGCTTTCAGGGATATGACAAGTCTCACAGGCCATCGCTTCCAAGTGTCTGGCGCTATGCACTGAAGCGCCCTTGCCTTTAACAGGAACAACAGGATCAGAAGAATCAACCAGGCTTTCGATAGTATGACAGGTTGTACACATAATGTTGCTTGGGTCATTCGGGTCGGCTTCAACGCCTGGAGGTGGTGGAGGGTAATCCGCCGCCGCTAAGTCACCACCAACATTATGTCCACGAACGAACTTATGTTTACTGGCAGTATGGCAAACAGTGCAGCGATTTTTAGTACCAGCGAAGTCTCCGCTTGTTGCAGTTGCATGCACGTCATATCCTTCTTGAAATAAGGTCGCTCTTTTGTAACCTGTACGTGCATGTTCATGACAACGTAGGCAGTTTTTTTCCTGAGTATGGCCACTAGAGCTTACCGCCGCAACGCTTCGATCTTGCGCGATTGTTGATAAAGGACTGTCAGGATTACCGTCACCATCGGTGTCCATCATGAGAGGTGTGTCTAGTACGCCATCGCCATCCATATCGATTTGGAAATCTGGCGCACCATCTTGGTCAAAGTCGCCATTATCATGAGATACCTTTGCGTAACCTGCTGGCGTTGGTGAAGCACCGTCTTCTGGGGCAAGTTTGCTAACAATCAGATGCTCACCTTCAGGCACAGATTTGTAGATGTCTGCATGGCAGATCAGACAATCAATGCCTGATTCATGGATGGAAGCAGCTTGTTCTGCAGGGTTAGGTGCATTCATGCTAGCCAGCATTGACGTAAAAGCACCTTCCATGACTGGCAAGTATCGACCGGTATGACATTTTGCACACTCGCCCAAGTTTTCATTACTAGTGAAATTCACCAGACCTGAAGTGCCGGGAAGTCCGCAAGCACGATCTAACATACCGTGAGCACCGCCACCTGGGAACATAACACGGTCAGTCCGTCCGGCAATTTTATAATGCACAGAATCTTTGACTTCCGCGATGGCCTCTTTATGACAGTGGGAGCAAAGTGCCTTGCTTAGATCACGTTTAACATCCGATTCAGGAATGATGATGTCATTAATCGTGTATTGCTTAAGGTCAGCGTCGTACTTGAAACTGTGGGTGTCCGTTGTCGTATTCGCTGGTGCTGCTGGGTTATCACTATGGAAGCAACCACTCAGCAGCAGTGTGAGTAGAATAATTACTGGTAAAAAGAAATGATGGGCGGTAGGGAATTGCCTACCGGTTTTAATATCATAAAGAGTATTCCTCCTTATTTTTTTGAAATCACGTCCATAGAGTTTGTGTGAAGAAATTTCACGTGTTGATTGATCTTTCATAGAACACCCCGCTGTGTATTTGGTCTGTGAAACCAGTCTCTTAATGAGGAATTATGCTGCTAAGCATAATGCGCCCTGCCTATACTGAGTTAATAACGCGGGATAGATAGGAACAATGGCAATTGTTAATTTTTATAAAAGTAATTGCGA
Organism: uncultured Thiotrichaceae bacterium; assembly: GCA_902727985.1. Taxonomy (GTDB): domain Bacteria; phylum Pseudomonadota; class Gammaproteobacteria; order Thiotrichales; family Thiotrichaceae; genus HyVt-477. Next base: position 8,330 of record CACVAY010000121.1, read on the forward strand.
TTAGAAATTAATCAGGTGCTGGATACTGCTCGGGTTACTTGATAAAACTATTAGTCATAATTAAACAGATGAAACCGAGAAATATTTCGGTGGGAGTCATTGGTTTTAAAGTGGTTTTTTCGTTGGACTTATGCTGCTTGGTTGGATAATAAAAAAATGCTGCGATGGGTGTCTCACTTTAGACGTGATGTTTGTTCTCTAAAACACCATGGTTTACAAACTTAGGGTCAATTTATGGATAAAAAATTTCATCCGGAAAAATGTAAGGATGTCGTATGGGAAGGAAGAGCTGATTGTCAGGGGTGTAGTATAAGGGGGAGTGTCGTCTTAGCAGGTGTTGATTTGGCTTTGTATGAAAATTTACTCACGTCTATTATGAAGTTCTGCTATCCAGGGAAAACGGTTCTTTACAACGAAGGTGTAAAAGCTAATTATCTATATACGGTTAGAAAAGGTTTAGTAAAACTTGAAGATACCCTGGAAGATGGAAGCGTTCGTATTGTTCGGCTGATTAAACAAGGGCAAATAGTGGGGCTCGAGACGCTTCTAGACCATGAACAGCGTTACGAACAAACTGCCGTAACCATTCATGAAACTGAGGTGTGCAGAATTCCATATCGCACATTCCATAGCATTCTTGAACAAGACCCTGGTTTTATTGATGCGGTGATGGAGCAATGGCACAAGCAACTAGAAGCATCAGAACAAGTCATCGTCGAATTCTCAACAGGTACTTTGCGTCAACGGTTAGCGCATATACTGTTACTTTTAGTTGAAGATGCTAATCATAATCATCTTGTCGAAGTGCAAATGATACCTATTGAGGATATTGCTGCTTTGGCAGGGGTTACCAAAGAGTCAGTGAGTAGAATTCTTGCCGAGTTTAAACGCAATCAAGTCGTGATCAAAAGCGGCCCGAATAGGGTCAGGCTCAATGAGGAGGCGCTACGAAAAATGACTGAAATGTAAGTTATTTATAAGGATAAATTTATTTTTTATTTTTTATCGACTTGTATGCGTTTAATAATGCTCTTTTATCCATTATATATGATGTAAAGTATCCTGCCTTAATGTCCGTTAATGTATCTTAAAACGGACTTGTAACATTCTGTAACATCTTTCCCCGAATCAGAAATATTTCCGAAACACATCCCCCGTATTCTCATCTCCAAGTTAAAGCAACACATCCACATGTTGCATCAATTAGGAGAGTATTGTGAAACGTCATAGATTTGTGTTAGCTGCACTGGCAGCAGGTATGTTAATGGGTAGTGCCCAGGTTATGGCAGTTGATCAACAACAAAATCAAGAGCAAGTCCGCTTTGGGAAAAGTCAATAGGAGGCCGTTCCGGCTGGAGTAAAGAGCACCTTATTTCTCAAGTCAATGAGTGGTTCCAATGCTTCGCCTGAATGACCAGCAATGGTTCAAGTTTTCAGGAGTCGCTCGTCATCAAATTAATCTAAACAAACGTAAGTAATAAAAAGGCAAAATAATGCAAATAAGTAACATAATTATTGGTTTTTCTGTGGCAACACTTCTCGCTGTTTCATCAATGTCACAAGCTGGGCGCTTCCAATCAAATGATTTTAATGGATATGGTAACAATGCTTCAAGTGCTAGCTCGTCTACGGAAATGAGCCAACTTAGCAGTGAAGAAATTGATTCATTATTGTTCATGCGTGAGGAAGAAAAATTAGCAAGAGACGTCTATTTGACGCTTTATGAACAATGGAACAACCCCGTATTCAAGAACATCGCTCGTTCCGAACAGAAACATATGGACGCAATGGTGTCCTTGCTGAATAAATTCCAACTCAATGATCCTGTTGTTGATGACTCGACAGGTGCATTTGTTAATCCAGAACTGGCAGCAATGTATGAAGAATTCGTTGAAAAAGGTCGGCACTCTGAGATGGATGCTTTATATGTTGGTGGCTTGATTGAAGAAGTTGATATGGAAGACATTCAAAAAGGCATTGATTCTACAAATAATCGCATGATCAAACGTGTTTATGGAAGTTTACTAAAAGGTTCTCGTAATCATCTTCGTGCCTTTGTACGCCAGATTGAAAGCCGAGGCGTGACGTATGAACCTCAGCAGCTTGATGCCGAAGAGTTATATGAAGTTGTAGATTCACCGATGGAACGCGGTAGTTAACGTTAAAGTACCAGCAAAGCCCTTAGGACGGTTATTCCCGTGAGCGGGTAGCCGTCTTTTTTGTTTCTTGAAAATGGCTAATGAACACAGGTTTAGGTTGGATGCCTATCAATCAGTATTTAAAAGTCATTTGCATGCCAATAGCCTTATCTGGACTGGCGTTGGAGAAGCCTGCTACGCCATATCCCATGAGAGACGTGGTTGAGTTCAGTTTCTTATTCAAATAGACAAGTCCTTCTCTGGCATCCTCAGATGTTGATGAGCTTGCTTCTTTAAAGTCATAGCTCACACCATTGCTTAGGGTGGGATTGATTTTATAATCCATCCCGATAGAGCTATACCATACGTTATTAAGTTCTATGCCGTTTGGTTCTCCAATTACTTTGTGACCAAGCGTGATAAAGGGGGTTGTTTTTCCATAGCTTTTAGCGACATCAAGCTGTAAGGAATAGTCGTTTTCTCCCGTGCCCAACCCCTTGGTTTCATCAGCAGTACCTATTTTAGCTTTGGCGGTGAAATCAAGTAATAGGGATGATTGAAATAAACTATCCAGTGCATATCCTGCGGATATGACAACATCTCCTAATCCCTCTGCTGTCGTTATCTTTGTTCCATTGGAGTTGATAATGATAGGGCCATCAACACCTGCAACGACACCACGTGGTCCAGTAATATGCACGTAAGGGACGGTGAGTTTGACCGTCCAGGGAAAGGTTTGGTATTTGAGTGAGAGGGGGATATAGCGAATATCCGTATCTTTGGAAAGCCCATAGCTTCCGGTACTGTAATCAAATCCCGCTGAAAACTTTAGAGAGCTATCATTAGTAGCCAATGCAGGTACTGGAATAAGGCCTGCTATGAATATTCCGATGAAGATTTTTGTTTTCTTGTTTTTAGTATGTAGTGTCGAAATAGATTCCTCTTGCAAGCGTTCCATGTATGGCTTTCCTTATTTTATTAGCGATTGTGACGTTCTGGACGCGTGACTCTTGCTGGGCGTTCGACTCTCTCGGGGCGCTTGATGCGTTCAGGGCGTTGAGCTTTTTCAGCGCGTTCTATGTTTTGTGTTGTCTCAGTGCGTTCAACGTACTCGGTTTGTTGTTTCTTTGCAGCTTTCCGTAGTGCGTTGCGGAACTCATAACCAATGCCGTAGTGTGTTTTTCGTTGTTTCTTTGGTGGGTTTTCCTGCTGACTGTCCTCTGTGGCTTCTGGATCTTCTAGTATATCTATTGAACCTGTTGCTACATGGTTGGCTTCTATTTTTGAAGGAAGCTCTTGCTTTTCAGTTGCAGTCTGTGACGTTGGTGTGTCCTCATGGTTAACAGTCTCCTCGTTGATAATGATTTCAAGAATTGAAGTGTCGTTAGCATAGACGGAATTCATTCCTAATAGAGCCACACTCCAAAAGACGTAAGGAGTTAATAGATTTACATTAGACATCTGGCTTTCTACCTTTTTAGTCATTTGAGATTTATCAAATAGGATAGTATCCATAATGTATTGCATAACCATTTCTGTAAATAAATAGAGTGTTACAAGTTGTTTCAGTCTTTTGGTATGGGTGTAACGAATTTCTGTGATCTGCTAAGCTGGTTGTATGGATATTGAACATAAAAAGTTGTTAATTGTCGATGACGATCCCGCACTTCGTGGATTACTGGAACGTTATTTAACAGAACAAAATTATATAGTTGCCAGTGCTGAAGATGGTATGACAATGGATAATCATTTGGCCAGTCATGAGGTGGATCTGATTGTGCTTGATCTTATGTTGCCGGGGGAAGATGGGCTTTCAATTGCACGGCGTTTAAAAGCTTCGACTAACATTCCTATTCTTATCCTTTCTGCGCGTGGTGAGGAAATTGACCGTATTGTTGGCTTGGAAATGGGGGCTGATGATTATCTTCCCAAGCCCTTTAACCCAAGAGAACTGGTGGCGCGTATTCGCGCGGTATTACGTCGGCAGGATAAGCCTGATCATGATGAGGAAGATCAGTCGCCAAAGCATAAAGTGTATGACTTCGATGGATTCACGCTAGATATTACGACCCATCAACTCAGTCATGATGGAGAAGACGTTACATTAACCAGTGGCGAATTTGATTTATTAAAAGCCTTTGTCGAACATCCTAATCGGGTATTAAGCCGAGATACCTTAGTGGATTTATTAAAGGGCTTTGACCGATCTCCCTATGATCGAAGTATTGATGTGCGAGTTACTCGTTTACGACGCAAGATGGAAGCTGATCCAGCACAGCCTCTTTACATTCGTACTATCTGGGGGGAGGGTTATATGTTCACTCCAGACCAGCAAAGTGCAGTTAAATAATGCCAACTCATCGTACTGCAACGCTTTTTAGCCGTACTGGTTTTACGATTGCCTTTTCTCTGCTGTTTTTCTTTATTTTTGCTTTTGGTGCGACTTTTTTCTACATCCTTGCCCCGATGGCACGCCAATCTTCTGATGATTTGGCAGCATTGATCATGTTCTCTGCGCAAACATGGGCTGAGTTACCTCCAGATACTCGCTATGACTTTGCCGAAGAGCTATCTTCAAGCCACGGTTTGACTTTATTGACGACTACCCCAGAGCTTGAGCCCCATCCCTTGGAAACGCCGTATCTGCACTTTTTAGAGAATGCGCTATCCAGACGAGCAGGGGAAGATATTGTTATAAAAACGCGATCTAATGATGAGCTGTGGTTGTGGGTGGATATTCCTATGCTGAATCAAACCTTACGTTTTGGATTTGCACATACCCGTATCGGGGTTCAGCCTTCAGTGGTGATTTTGTGGGTCATCTTGGGTGGGGCTGTTGTCACTATCCTAACCAGCTTACTGCTGGTTCGACGGCTAACTCATCCTCTGGAACGGTTGTATGTGGGTACACGTGCTTTTGCTAGCGGCAAGAAATTAGCACCTATTCCTGAATCTGGTCCTAATGAATTGGCGACGCTCACGACGAGTTTTAATGACATGATGCAGCAAATTCACCAACTCATGGAAAATCGAACCATATTGCTGGCAGGTATTTCTCATGATTTGCGCACACCCATTACACGGATGAAATTGGCCCTTGAAATGTTGGGAGATAAGCCTGATCCATCGTTGATAGAAAGCATGCGTAACGACCTGGATGAAATGGCAGAACTGATTGGTCGAACCATGGAGATGGCAAAGGGGTTTGAGGTTGGTAATGAGGAGGGTCAAGACGTCGATTTGTCAGTTTTTATTGAGCAACTCATCGCTCAGTATCAAACTGAAGAGGGCAAGGAGATAGATATGAACTCTGGGACGTTTTGTTCACATACCCTCAATACGGTTGCACTACGGCGTGTGCTTACCAATCTTTTAGAAAATGCGTTGCATTATGGTGGCGATGAGGTGATTCAGGTATTTTGCGAGTGCGTTTCAGATAAATATGTCGTGCAAATTTGTGATAAAGGAATAGGTATTCCAATAGATAAGCGGGAAGCTGTTTTTCAGCCGTTCTATCGTTTGGAAGCGTCGCGGAACAAAGCAACAGGTGGAAGTGGTTTGGGCTTGGCGATTGTAAAACAACTTTGCAAAGCGAATGGATGGCATGTTCAATTATTGCCAAAGCAAGATGGGGGCACGATTGCTCAACTTGAGATCCCTCTAGAACCTGCGAATACGCGTAAATTATTTTAAAAATGAGTGCTTAAACACTGTGTCAGATTGTCCTCACTCACATGTTCTGTTTGAATAGATCTAGTTCCTAGCAGCCCGTTTGGTTTAAAAAGAGAATTTTCCATGAGTGATGATACTGAATATAATGATAAGAATACCAAGGCCGTTCCCAGTGGGCGTTGGTCACGCATGGGGAAGCTGGGCTCGCTTGCAAGTTCAGTGGCGGGTGGGATGCTTGCTGAAGGTGCTCGGCAATTAGCAAGTGGTAAACGTCCCAAAGCCAGAGAGTTATTGCTAACACCCGGTAACGCAAAACGCGTGGCAGATCAGTTAGCGCAATTGCGTGGTGCAGCGATGAAGGTTGGGCAGCTTATGTCGATGGATGCCGGGGATATCTTGCCGCCTGAATTAACCGAGATTTTATCTCGTTTGCGTGCGAATGCCGAACCAATGCCATTCAGTCAGCTCACTCAGGTTTTACATGAAAACTGGGGAGCTGACTGGAATAACCAGTTCAAGCAGTTTTCCTTTAAACCGATGGCAGCTGCTTCTATTGGGCAGGTACATTCTGCGCAGACCAAGGATGATCGGCATCTTGCCTTGAAAGTCCAATATCCAGGTATTCGAGAAAGTATTGATAGCGATGTCGATAATGTTGCAACATTACTACGGGTGTCTGGCTTAATCCCGAAAGGCTTGGATATTGCACCTTTGCTTCAAGATGCCAAGGTGCAGTTGCATGCAGAGGCTGATTATCAGCAAGAAGCAAACTGGATTCGACACTTCCATGAATTGTTAGGGGATAATCAACACTTTCTAATTCCAGAGGTGTATGAGGATTTCACCACTACCAATATACTCGCCATGTCCTTTGTGGAGGGTGTTGATATTGAGTCACTTGAACATGCTTCTCAGGAAGATCGAAACCGAGTGATTGAACTGCTGATGGAGTTATTATTTCGCGAACTCTTTGAGTTTCAGGTGGTGCAGACCGATCCTAATTTCGCAAATTATCAATACAACGTGGAGACTCACCAACTTGTCTTGCTTGACTTCGGAGCAACGCGGGCCTATCCAGATAAAATCGTGCAGGGATATCGGGCATTAATGCAGGGGGCCATTGATGATGATCATCAGGCTATGGATCAAGCTGCTGAGAATATTGGCTTCTTTCAGGAATCGATTAAAGCAGAGCAAAGAGCAGCCGTGGTGGATGTGTTTTTGCAAGCGTGTGAGCCACTCATCCATGAAGGCAAGTACGACTTTGGTACAACGAATCTTGCGCAACGTATTCGTGACGAAGGTATGTCATTGAGTATGGAAAAAGAGCATTGGCATACACCGCCTGCTGATGCGATTTTCTTACATCGCAAATTGGGGGGAGTGTATTTGTTGGCGGCGAAGTTGAAAGCGCAGGTTGATGTTCGTTCGCTGTTTTTGAATGCTGTG
>CACVAY010000122.1 GCA_902727985.1 uncultured Thiotrichaceae bacterium
AACTGGGGCTGAAACAGGTGCTACTGCTGGAGCAGACACAGATACTGACACAGATGGTACTATTGAAACAGACGATGGAATGGCGGGAACTGGAGGATCAATAGGTGGTGACAGTATGCCAGTTGAGCCAGATGGTGGTATTGGTGATGGAGCTGGCCCTATTCCAGGTACAGATCACGATGCTATGAATAATTTGTTTGCTCAGCTACAGCAGTTGATTCAGCAAATTAGTGGAGGCAGTGGTTCTACTGCATCTGATGCTGCCACACAGGGGTCAGCTGCACAAAATGCAGGTTCTGGTAACCATGCTTCAGGTTCATGTCCAACTGGAGGGTCTGATGGTGCTTCAGGAGCTACTGGTACACAAGGTGGTCAGGAAGAGGTAACTCAGATGTTGAATCAGCTTCTACAATTGTTGACGCAAATGGTTGAGCAAATGGGTGGAAGTCAACAAAGCAACATGATGATGGGTAACGGAAACGATTAATTCCATTTTCATCGCTTGTTAAATAAACCCTCTACCTTACAGTAGGGGGTTTCTTATATCAGTTAGGTCTGCTGTTTGATTCTTTATAAAAGTCTATTTCAAATGACTTTATCAACTCTCCGTCAATGTATATTTTATATTGGTAAATACCTTCGGGGTCACCAGGGGCAACAGTCCAAATGTTTCCGATACGTCCATAATCTCGATTAGGGAATATACCTGATAACTGTGCTTTTTCTGTTTTCTCTGTGGTCAACGTGTCACTAGATGCGCTCTCATTTGCCCATTGTCCCGAAGAGCTTGGGAGAACAAGTTCTTCTTTCCATTGAATGTTCTTATTTAAAGGAGCTTTAAGAATCCAGCCATAATTTAAGCCCGGCCTAAGGGGAACCTTGCTTGCTGGTTTGTAATCTGCAGCTTTTTCAAACGTATAGAAACCGATTTCATAGTCCTGATTGCAGCCTGATAGTAGCAAGGTGCAAAGCGTCAACATCAAAACAGATTTTACGGAAGCAAAAATAGAGAGTGTTTTATTTGTGTATTGGATAAAAAACATATGTAGTGGTGCTAAAAACATGATTACCCTGAGTTTGTTTTTTTGGATCATTAGGAGATTGACGGTCTCTCAATGTCAGACTATATAGGAAATCCCTCAGTACAGCGACTAATTGTATTATGCGTATGAATCATACGCTTTTGAGAGGTGAAAATATAGAAGCTGGCATTTATGATGATCATAAAAGGGAATGTGGTGATTTTTTCATCGATTAGTGGTTCATCACGGGATAATCGGTACGCTTTTCTGTACAAAGTGATATTTTCAAATAAACGGGTGGTGCTAAAGTATTAACCATCGGCAAACAATAGAAATCAACAAAAGAAAAACAAGGTTTATACAATGAACTCAGTACCTCAAACAATACCAACCATTGATACAAACAATTCTATGAGTAGCCATGGGGTTCAGAACCTGCAAATTGTGGGCATAGATGCCCAGCCCGTTGTTGAAAGACGCTCTACAACAATCGCCCAAGTTGCTTCAGAAGAATCTTCAGTTCCTACGACGGGAGCTAATAAGCGGACATGCCGCATGGGGGCTTCAAGCGCTGCCAAAATGAACAAACGCACATGTCGCATGGGGACGGCGAAAGTAGCAAAAATCAATAAGCGCACCCCAGAATTTCGTGTATTACAAACAGAGAACGCATCACTTAACGTCTTGGTGGCTGCCAAGAATATTGAGTCGGGTTTAAATAAAGGTGAAACAGTTGTTCTGGTTTGTGAAGAGCGCCCAGAAGTGATTGAAGGTAAATTCGACAGGATCAATGCAGATGTAAAAGCAGCCATCAAGAGTGGTCAGCTAGTTATTATCTCAATGAGTCAAACTAAGCAAGATCCTTATGAAATGTCAGTAAATTCATCATATAGACAAATGTTCACAGATCTCAATGATTTTGTACGAAAGCCAATTGGTAGAATTGTTGTATTAGAATTAGACAAGTACCTTGATTTGGCATCAGAGTATCGTGCAATCCAATCTATGCAGGAGTTTTATGAAGCTGCTGGTGCAGTAGATTGCCCAGTATTAACACAAGTTGTTCATGATGAATCTGTTGCCAGTGAATTATTGGTAAAAGTATCTCGTGAAGTAACGTCGCGCTTTTTCTCATTGGTTAAAGACAACAACCAGCTTCGTTTATCTGGCAAAACAACATTACACTAAGAGGTTAGTGAGAGCATCACGGCTAAGTGGGGATTGAGAAATCGTAGAGAAATATTGTTATGATGCATGTTCTGCCATAAAAATACGTGAAGAGCTAATGTTTAATAATGATCGTGATAGTATGCGCCAGTTTTTTTGTGACTCTTGGTCGAAAGCACAAAATAATCAGCCACTAGAACCCATCGAACAATTGATTGTGTCTGTTGCGCAAGCTCATCCTGAGTACCATGATGATTTGAGTAACCCGGATAAGTCCAAAGGCAAAGAGTATTTACCGGAGCTCAATGAAGTAAATCCTTTCTTGCACATGGGGATGCATTTGGGAATCAAAGAACAATGTTCAGTCAACATGCCCAACGGAATTACTGAACTAGTGAGTACGCTGGCGATGAGAGTTGGTGAGCACGATGCAGAACATCAAGTGATGGAATGTCTTGCGGAAGCTATTTGGCAGATGCAACATAAGGAAATACAATTTAATGAAACGGCTTATTTGGAGTGTGTAAAGAAAACACTTTCTAAGTAATTACTCATCTGATATTCCAAGATTGCTTACATGTTGAAGAGGTTGAGAGCTAGAAGTGTTGAGATTACCCGCTATCAATACACACTAACCTTTCTTCAGTAATTCGTAACCGTTTCAAGCATCTTGTTCCATACTGACAATATCCAAAAAACTAAAAATAATTTAGGATGTTTGTTATGTCAGCACCTCAAGTTCCTCATATCACAGATGATCAAATCAATAACTGGGTGCAACAAGCGTTTCCTCATGAAAGCTCTAAGCTTGTTGCTGATCATCCATGGTCGAAAGTTTTTCGTCTGCAAGGCCAAGAACATGCCGCGTTTTTAAAAGTACTACCTCCCAATCATGCTGATGTAATTAATAAAACCAAGGCTATTCATCGTCACTATGCTTTTGTAACACCTTCCGTTATTGCATCAAATGCTGATTACCAAGCGATTATTCTAAAAGAACATCGCAGTGTTCCAGTAGGCCAGCATAGCAGTGAGCATCAATTACATCGATTATTGACGTCCTATGCGACTATCCAGGCAGAGGCTGTTGAGAATATTTCTGAGCTACAGCACTTTGTGCCGAGAGTGGATGGAGAAAACTTGACACAAAACCTGCTAGATTTTTTAAACTCAGAGATAGAACGAGATACCACCGTCGGCGCTGGTTATTTCATGGATGATGAAAAAGACGCTAGGAGGTATTTCATGGCACTCTCAGATAGGAAAGAGTTGCTCGATAACTTTTTAGCAGAAAGCGAAGAGCTTCCTTTGACACTTAATCATTGTGATTTGCACACTGACAATGTTTCTGAAAAATCAGATGGGTCAATGCTAATTTATGATTGGGATGATGCCATGCTCGGGCCAGCGGGTATGTCTTTGCACCGACTCTTTCAAGGTGTATCGAGTATTGCAAAACTGATGAAATTCCATTGGGCTGTGGATGAGAGTATTCAACCTTTGGAATCTTTGCTGAATGCTTATTGTGGAGCTTTGCTAGATCAGCAATATTGTGATGTGGATGTGCTTAGAAAGGGTTTGCCTGCTGCGGTGTGTACAGGTTCGATTCAATCGCTGCTATCCTACGCTGATTACCCATTGGAAGATGCCGAGTACAAAAAGAATATTTCAGAAATTATCAGGAGTCGTATCGAAGATGTCGTACATTTATGTGATTTGATCGCTTTAGAAAATCGTGACGATACACTTTACTATGTTGATAATTATTATCAAAACCACACACCTTGGCGGAGTATCTATTTACTGGAGCAGTATAGTCTCCGCCATCCGAATGATATTGATATGCATCGGCGCTTGGCCACGCTTGAAATGGAGTGTGGGCGTTGGGAATGTGCAGGCAATTCTTTAAAGCGTGTCTTGGCGGTAGATCCCGTCGATGCCTGTGCTTATAGAGATCTGGGGATTTCATTGCTCAAAAATGGTCAGGCCGCAGAGGCCATTCGTGAATTAGAGACGGCTTTACAGATTGACCCTATGATGTCAGAGGCTCAAGACTTCATCGGTAAGGCTGCTGAGATTGTGCATTGGACGAGTCGTGCGAAAGTACCGCACCTTGCCCCGATGCTTGCCTTGACTCAAGAAGAGATGGAGGCGAATAGTATTAGTTCTGAGAAGCTTGATTTCTCGATAAATATGTTCAGAGAGTATGGCGCGCTTGTTATTGAAAATGCTTTTCCGAGAGAGCTGATTGAGCAAATCTCCACTATCGTTTTTGAAAAATATGATGATTATTTTGAAGATCGAAAATACAAAGATAATTTGGTGTTAGACGATAAACGTCGCATAGTCACTTTGGGTTTGGAAGGGGCGCTGAATTCGCCACGCTTGTATGGCAGTGAAATTCTTGTAGGTATGCTGAAAAATTTACTGGACGAAGACTATATCATGGGAGGGTTTAATGCGGTTGTTTCTTTGCCTGGCTCACGAGACCAAGGGCTTCACAAAAATTATTCACCACTTTTCAAGAGCGAAGAAAATCACGATACGCATGTCACTCCGTCATTTGCGATAGCGATGTTAATTCCTCTTATTGATATGCGGCGTGAACACGGTACAACGAGTTTCCGCAAAGGAAGTCACCTTGTTCCAGAGCACATGCCTTGCGAAACCCCAACACAGGAGCCGTTGTTGAAAATGGGGGATTGTATGGTGCTTGATTATCGAACGGCACATGAAGATTTGGGTAACCAGACTGATGAGGTTCGTCCTCTGTTATGTGTGATACATCATAGAACCTGGTTTCGTGATGCTTTGAATGATAAGCAACAAAAGGATGTATTAATTTCAGATGATGAGCTGGAAAAGGTGCCTGATGATCTAAAAAAGTTATTTAAGTGGGTGTAAAGACTCTCTAAAAACACGTCCTATGGGAATCAGGATGAGGAACTTTGAGTTTCCTATCTGGTCTTCTCAGAATGTATGGGCCTGTATGATAATGTATAGACCTAGATGATTCGATGACGCTCAAGGAATTCCTCATGAAACTACCCATAGTAATAATATTCGTACTCTCTTTAGCTGGTTGTTCAACGACCCCAGAAACAGTCAGTGAAAACAAAGCAGGTACGATTAAGCGAGAAAACGTTCCAGTAACACAAGTAGGCATGGTAACGACCGTCAAAAAAGTAACGGTGCTTGGTAAGCGTTCTAGTGTTGGTCGAACAGCGGGAAGAGCCGTTGGTAGTATTGCAGGTGGTGCGATAGGTAGTGGTTACGGTAGCATTGCAGGCTCTATTTTCGGCAGCATGGTTGGTGGTGCAGCTGGTTCTAAGGCAGATGAGAACTTGCAACGTAAACCTGGTGTAGAAATAACAGTCCGTTTGGATAATGGTCAACTTGTCACGGTGACGCAGCTAGAGGATAAAGCATTCCAGTCAGGGCAGCGTGTGAAGTTAATCATGAAAGATGGTAAGGCAGAGGTTGTTCATGAATCCTGATTTTTTCATTTTTCTTGGACCATTGATACATCCAAACATTGGTTTTTTACGTTAACCCTTTTTAAACGAAGGTCTTTGTTTTTATTTTGTGCAAAGGCCACTAATGATAAATTCACATGGAGTATGACTATGGATGGAATTAAATCTTTATCCGCGATTTTTTTCGGCACATTATTTTTTGCGAGCACGCAACTAATGGCCGCTGATTCACTGATTATCAAAAAGGAAAGTCAGCAGAGCGTTGCTGAGACAATGGATAAATTCGAATCTATTGTTAAAGCAAAAGGTTTAGGTGTTTTTGGTCGGGTTAACCATCAAGAAAATGCCAAAAAAGTAGACATGGAAATGGGTGAGGCCGAAGTATTGATTTTTGGAAATCCCAAAATGGGCACGGTGCTCATGAAGCAAGATATCGCTGTGGCATTAGATTTACCCATGAAGGTTGTTGTTTACAAAGATGCTGACGGAAAAGTGTTTATTGCTTATCGTTCACCCAAAGCCCTGTTAGCTGATTATGCTTTAGAAGATAATCCGGCTTTAGATAAGGCGACGGGCGCATTAGATAAACTCACTTCCGCAGCAATCAAATAAATCCGAAGAGACAATGCTTCCATCTGCACCTCCTAAGGGGGAGGAGGTGGAGCTGTCTTTTTTGGGAATCAAATGCTCAGTATTTAGTACCCCATGCGCATTTCAGGTATAATCGCCGCCTCTTCAGTGTTATAGCAAGTATATTCCCATGGCTGGCAAGATCTTTATCGAAACCCACGGTTGTCAAATGAATGAATACGATTCAGCAAAAATGCTGGACGTGTTGCATGAATCACAAGGTCTTGAGTTGACCAACAACCCAGAAGAAGCAAGCGTAATCTTGTTGAATACCTGCTCAATACGTGAAAAAGCCCAAGAGAAGGTTTTCTCTCAATTGGGTCGATGGAAAAAAATCAAAGCTAAAAATCCGAATTTGGTCGTTGGCGTTGGTGGCTGTGTAGCCAGCCAAGAAGGCGAAAATCTGCAAAAACGTGCGCCACTGGTCGATATTGTATTCGGCCCACAAACCTTGCATCGTCTCCCTGAAATGATTCATGAAGCACGCCTTCAAAAAGCCCCTGTGATTGATATTTCTTTTCCAGAAATTGAGAAGTTCGACAAGTTGCCAGAGCCTCGTGCAGATGGCCCCACCGCCTTTGTTTCTATCATGGAAGGTTGTAGCAAATACTGCACATTCTGTGTGGTACCTTACACGCGTGGCGAAGAAGTTTCTCGTCCGTTTGATGATGTTATTGCAGAAGTAGGGCAATTAGCTGCGCAAGGTGTGCGTGAAATTAATCTCCTTGGCCAAAACGTGAATGCTTATCGCGGTCCAATGCATGACGGCACAATGGCTGATTTGGCATTGCTGATTAATTATGTTGCGGCTGTTGATGGTATCGAACGGGTACGTTACACCACTTCACATCCCGTTGAGTTCTCAGATAGCCTTATTCAGGCATACGCGGAAGTTCCTGAGTTAGTAAACCATCTTCACTTGCCCGTGCAATCAGGTTCTGATCGTATTCTTGCGGCGATGAAACGTGGCCATATGGCATTGGAGTACAAATCAAAGATCCGAAAATTACGTGAGATCCGTCCTGATATCAGCATGTCATCTGATTTTATTGTGGGTTTTCCTGGTGAGACTGATCAAGATTTTGATGATACGATGCAGTTAATTGAAGATATTGGTTTTGATCATTGCTTTAGCTTTATTTATAGCGCTCGTCCGGGTACTCCAGCATCAAATATTCAAGATGACACGCCAATGGAAGTGCACAAGAAACGTTTGAATCGTTTGCAAAAACGTATTACTGAAATGGCAACCCTCATTAGTCAGTCTATGCAAGGCTCGAAGCAACGTATTCTTATCGAAGGACCATCTAAGAAAGATCCCAATGAAATGATGGGGCGTACTGAAAACAATCGCATTGTGAATTTTCCCGGTGATACGAGTATGCAAGGTAAGTTTGTGGATGTCATGATCACAGAGGCTTACTCAAACTCACTGCGTGGTGAAGCCGTTGCTGTTGAAAGCGAAGTGGGTTCCATGGATATGCAAGCAGTTTAGCTAAAATCAAGCCCCCAGCAAGAGACATGAAATATCTACCTCCATAATGACTAGTATATTTTCGCAAAGTTAATTCAAATCAATTCTTATTACCTTTTCTGGTACTAGAATCCTCTATATAAGCCATAACAGTTTACTAAGTGGAGCGGGTGGCTATCAATATTTTTTAATGAGGAAGCAGAGATCATTAAACATAATAATCTCTGATGTTATCTCTATAGATGCAGCTGAAAGCAAGCTTTTATGTCCTATACTTAAGTTGCAGAAGGGTTAGGGTTTGCCAGAGTTAGGTCTCATCCTATATAGATTCCTCCGTTTAATCGCGATACAAGGAGCCAAGTAATGGCATTGGAAATTGAAGACCTGGAAATGCGAGACTTTCTTAGCGTATGTCCACCGTTAAGAAGACTCAATGATAAAGATCTTGATGCATTAACGCTAGCGACTGAAGTCTCCTATGCGCGTCGAGAGAGTAAGGTGCTTGAGCCTGATACGGTCAATCATTTCTATTATTTGGTTCGTTCTGGAGCAGTAGAAATCTTTACTCCAGATGGGAAAATTCATTCCCATGTCTGTGAGGGGGAGTGGTTTGGTTATCGCTCATCTACGACAGGTGGCAAAGTCATGATGGAGATTAAAGCACTTGAGGATACTTTGTTGTATCAAATTCCAAGTGATGTGATGATTCCCTATTTAGAAAAATACCCACGCGTTAGTTCATTCTTTAATGAAAAGAAGGCAATACGTCTTCGTAATGCGATTAGTGAAAAGAAAGATGATGCGAATCGTTTTGGTAAACTCTCATCACTATCAATTGCCGAATTAATGAATCCTGCCGTTGCAGTGCCGCCTCATATGGCCATACAGGATGCGGTAAAAATTATGAGTAAAAAGAACAGTAGCTCAGTGATTATTCAGCAAAAGGATGAGCTGTTAGGTGTGGTGACGGATCATGATTTGCGGGATCGTGTTGTCGCGGTTGCCAAGAATTTACAGACGCCCATCTCGGATATTATGAGTTCGCCATTGATGACGATTCCTAAGGACTCAAGAATCTGTGATGTACAGTTAATAATGGTGCAAAACAATATCCAAGAGCTTCCTGTTATGGAAGGCAATGATCTTGTGGGCGTAATCACGGCCCGCGATTTAATTAAAGCGCAAGGGCAAAATCCGGTCTTTTTGGTCGCTGATATTTATCGTGCCACGAAACTCAGCAAGCTACATGCTATTGCTGCTAATGTGCCGGAATTGCTGCATGCTCTAGTTAACCAGCATTTGTCATCAGAAGAAATTGGCAAGATTGTTTCCTCTATTGGCGAAGCAATTAATGTTCGCTTGTTACAAATGGCGGAAATGGAATTGGGTAAACCACCTGTACCCTATGCATGGGGGGTTGCAGGATCAATGGCAAGATGTGAACAGATCGCTCATTCTGATCAAGATAATGCGCTGGTGTTGTCAGATGATTTTGTTGAAGAGGAGCATGGTGACTATTTCCGAGCGTTAGCAAAATACGTCAGTGATGGCTTACATGCCTGTGGCTATATTTATTGCCCGGGTAACGTTATGGCGACAAATCCTGAGTGGTTCATGACGGTTTCACAATGGTTACAATCATTCAGAACGTGGATTGAGCAACCAGAGCCAAAAGCCTTGATGTATTCCAGTATTTTCTTCGATATGCGCATGATCTATGGTGAAAAAGCGCTATTCGACCCAGTACTTGCATATGTTCGAGAGTTTGCACCAAAGAACAGCATATTCTTAAGCTACATGATGGCGAACAGCCTCCAACACCGCCCGCCACTTGGATTCTTCAGAAACTTTGTCTTAGAAGATCATGGTGATCATCATGATGTACTTAATCTCAAAAAAAGGGGCGTTATTCCGATCGTTGATATGGCTAGAGTGTGTGGCTTAGCAAGTGGTGCAACCGTAGTGAGTACCAAAGAACGATTGAAGCAGTGTGCAGGAAGTGATTGTATTAGTGACGAAGGTTTACAGGACCTTCGCGATGCCTATGAGGTTATTAACTCAATACGTCTTCAATATCAGGCGAGGAGTATTGAAAACGATGAAGAACCTAATAACTATGTATCACCCAAGGATATGTCTGGCTTGGAAAGAAGACACTTAAAAGATGCTTTCCATATTGTAAACACGTTCCAGGACTCAATGGCGCGTCATTATCATGTAGAGTCACTATAGTGAATTGGTTATTTCCACATCGCAGTTTAGAAAAACAGCGACAGGCATTGCTAAAAAAAGCGCCTGATTTTGTCGGTTTACAGAGCTATCTCCGTACACCATTTCCCGTTTTAAGAACGCCGATTGATGAGCTCTCATATCTGGTTCTAGATTTTGAAACCACAGGTTTGAATGCCAGTACAGAGGCAATTCTCAGTGTGGGCTATACCGTCATAGAAGATATGCGTGTCAAGTTGGGTAAATCAGATCACCATGTGGTTATGGTCAATCGAGAAATTCCTCCTGAAAGTATCGTGATACATGGCATTACGGATGATCGTATGCAAGATGGCAGGCATCTACACGATGTTATGGACGATCTTTTTGCCGTCATGGCGGGGCGTATTTTATTGGTGCATTATGATTCTGTCGAAAAGAATTTTCTGCAGGCATATTGCCAACGCCAATATGGCTTCACTATACCCATGATTATGTTAGATACACTTGCCATCGAGCAGCGTTACCGACAGCGGCATGGTATGGGAGCAGGTGGGAATCAACTTCGTTTGTTTAATCTCAGAACGGATTATGGATTACCGCGTTATAAGGCCCATAACGCCATGATTGATGCGATTGCTACGGCGGAACTTTTCCTTGCGCAACTTACGAACCGTAACGAGCCAAGACTCAAAGATCTTATGAGCTAAGCGAACAAGGGTGATAAGTCAGCAATTGATTATCACCCATCACCCTTGCTTTTTTAGGCTCAGTGCTAGGCTTCGCGAGCGATAGCGCTTTCTATTTGCTCCATTTGTGAACCATGTCCAAGATCAATGGATGCGTGGGCAAACTCATGTCCTAGAAGCGATTGGAAAGAATCACTATTTCCAGGGTTGATATTGTTAATATTCATAAAGAGTCGGCCTTCTGTATTACCCCAGCTGGTATTATCACTTCGGCGTCCAACAGATACATCAAAATCAGGATCAGAGGAGTTATCAATCATATTTTTGAAGGTTGGGCTATTTGCGTAGAGGTTTTGAATAGATTGCGCGGTTGCTTGCACTTCAGCAGCGCTAGCCGTGCCATCGCCACCAACCACAACATTTTTACCGCCAAGATTGAGGGTTTGTAAATGCTCGGTTGGTTTTGGGATCAAATCGCTACCAGCAGAGCCTCCAGCACCACTTCCGGTGACTGGAGAAACTGCATTTCCGCTAGTAGGGATACTGCCACCTTGTGGGTTAGCCGCCGATTGCTCAGATGAAGGGGACTGGCCAGTAATAGCCGCCATTAATTTCTGTAGGAGTTCTGTTATTTGAGCGATGAGGCTTTCAAGGTCGGAAGAGGGGTTGTTGTCATCTTGCATGGCATTGTTAAAAGCATGGACACTACTGCTTTCTGCCGTTTTTAGATGTTTTGATGTCTCATAATCATTAGCTAGATTATCAAGACGATTGATATCATTAATACTCATTGTGACACGTCCTTGTGTTTAAATAGTTATTCTTATTGGAATATTTTTAAAGTCACTAAAGTGTAGTTGTTAATTTTAAAGTTTTATGACCATCTGTCACATTGGAAATGCCACTAATCACGGGTGTTGCATCGGACAAGGAAATTGCAGGCGAGTTGCCTTTATTTGTGATCCGTTACTTTAAACCGAAAAGAAGGTAAATGAATATCAAAGTGCAATGCCAGTAAGCGGGCAGTAAAAATACTTAAACCTGCGACAATGGCTGCCAGCGTGATTTCCATTCCACTATATAAGAGTAAAATAAAGAGTAATGAACCCAGCCATGAAACAGTGGCGTAAAGTGGACTATGAAATACCATGGGGGGTTCATTGCAAAGAACATCACGGAAGATACCGCCCATTGTGCCAGTCATGACGCCCATAAAGCTGGCAACCAGCCATGGTACACCGAGCATAATGGCTACCAAAGTGCCTGCTATCGCAAAAGTAGCAAGCCCTGCTGCATCTGGAATTAAGAACAGGCGTGGTGAAATATTCATAAAGCGTGCGCTTAGAAAAACGGCGAAGGCACTACCAATGGAGGCTATAAAGAAAATTTGATCATGAATCCAAAATACCGGACGATCCAGCAACATATCGCGTAAAGAACCTCCACCAAGGCCTGTTGCAATAGCAATCATAACGACACCAAAGAGATCAAACTGCTTGAGGCCAGCTTTTAAAACCGCCGATGCAGAAGACACGACAACCGCAATCAACGTTATCCAGTAGAGAACATTAAGCAGAGCTGGATCAGGTGAGATTTCCATGACGATTCCTAGAGGCTTATGATAATCGTTCAAGCCTGTTATTCGGTTAAGTTTGGTACTGTACGTGTTTCTTTTTCATTCTTGTAGGCTTCTAGCTTTGCGTTCTGAATAAAATAACCTGCTTTTGCCAAGTCGGTATCTTGCTGTTTGACTTGTACTTCGCCAATGACCCAAACGGGTTCGTAGATGTCTTCTATGGGGATGCTTTTATCTCTTTGCATTTCCACAAGTACCGTTTGATTAACGGGCGGTGGTGGTGAATGAATACAACTCCCAAAATAAGGGACTAAAAGAAATTCATTCACCATGCCGTTTACTTCACTAAGAGGGGATATAAAACCTGGTATTTTCACCTTTATTCCATCGAGTTCCTCATTGGAGGGTGCGTTGTTAAATTCGATCATGATTTTATCGAGAAGTGCTTGTTCTTCCGGTGTTCCATCCTCAATGCTGTCGAGCTTCTCGCGATATTTGTCTATTATACGGTCGGCTTCAAAACCTTTTGGAATAAGGTCATCCCACATGATTTTTTTTATGCCTCCAGAGGTTTTTTCATCAGAGGTGTTTTTAACAACATCTTTAATGTCAGTGCCAATGGCTGGTGCATTAGGGTTAGACGCTTCTAAATCGGCGCTTGTCGTTGCTTCATCCTGCCCACATGCTGAAATGAGAACACTTAGCAGCAATACAGATATAAGTTTTATCAAAGTAAGATTATTCTTTGTAAGTATCATATTTTTACAGTCAATCCATCCTGAAGTGAGCGTCGATAAGCGATCCACGCGGGTAGTGTACTAAATAAAGCAGCCAATCCCACAACAACGGATAGGAGTAACCAATCGTTGGTTTGTGGTAACCATGTACGGAGATAGAAACCATAGGTTTCGGCAATCCAGGGCTGTGATAACAGTATGCCTACTCCCAATAGGAGCATGCCGAGTATGCCTCCTAATACGGCGATAATAACGGCTTCAAGCACAAAGAGAAAAAAAACTTGTGAGGGGGGCACACCAACAGCACGCAATATTGCCATTTCTCGCCGTCGTTCGTTCAGCGTTGTTAGTAATGTGGTTAGCATCCCTAAGAGGCCAGCGATGAGTACAAAGAAGGTAATTATCCTCAATACCACTTCGAATTGGCCAATGGCCCTCCACAGCTCAGAGAGCGCTATGCCTGGAATAGTTGCAAGGAGTGCTTCAGGTTTGTACTCATTAATTTCTCTTTGTAGTCTGAATGCAGCGGTTCTGGTTTTTAGTCCAACCAGAAAGGCGGTAATAACTTTAGGCTGCAAGTTCATACTGGCGGCTTTTTCTGCGCTTACTTCAAGACCAGGAATGGGAGTTCCTGCACGCCAGTCAATATGGATGGCTTCAATACCTTCGAGGGTGACATGAACGGTTCGGTCAACAGCAGTGCCTGTTGGCTTGAGAATGCCACTTACCGTGAAGGGTTTGTTTTTGTGTTCACTAAAACTGGTTGAACCTGCACCATGTGCGATGACGATCTTGTCACCTAATTGGTATCCCAGTTTTCGGGCAACTTCCGCACCTAATACGGCTCCATAGACGCCAGCAAAAGGTTTACCCTCTAAAAAGGCTAGTTCGCGTTTGTCAGCATAGCGGTAGTAGGTAAAATAGTCGGTATTGGTGCCTAATACACGGTATCCCTTATGTGAATCGCCTAGTGATAAAGGCACGGTCCATTTTACCCATTTATGCTGCGCTATCTCCTGATAGCTATCCCAGCTAATATTGTTGGTTGCATTCCCAATTCGGAAAACACTATACAGTAACAATTGCACCGGACCGCTGCGTGCACCTACCACTAAATCAGTGTCTGAAATAGTATTCATGAAGCTTTGTCGGGCTTCTTTACGAATATATTCGACGCCTAACACTAAACTGACACTAATCGCTATCGAGAGGATGGTCAGTAACAGAGTGGTTCGACGATTCCATAAACTTTGCCAGGTCAGTTTCAATAAAATCATCGTTGATTGACCTCTTCCAGTTCAATGACTCTCGGGAAACGTTCTGCGATATAAGGATCGTGACTGACAAATAAAATGGTGCTGCCCTGAGACTCGGCCTCATCAAACAGCAGAGAAAGGAAATCATTGCGAGTATTGGTATCTAGGGCAGATGTTGGTTCATCAGCGATAATGATTTCTGGTTTGCCGATTAATGCGCGCGCTACCGCAACACGTTGTTGTTGCCCCACGCTGAGTTCTGTTACAGGGCGTTGCTGAAACTCGTTGTCTAACTTCAAATGTTCAAGTAAACGACTTGCTGTTGCCTTTATATCACCAGCTCTTTCTTTTCGCATTTTTGAAAAATGGCAGGGGAGTGACACATTGTCGATGATGGACAGGTAGGGCAATAAATTGAATTGTTGAAAAATGACTCCCATATGGTCAGCACGGAAACGGTCTCGTTGGGACGACTTCATCGCATGGAAGTCATTATCTAGCATTCGAATGTGTCCGCTTGTGGGAGTGAGAATGCCTGCGAGAAGATTCAGCAGCGTTGTTTTACCGCTCCCGCTTTCTCCTCGAAGAAATGCATGCTCTCCTTTTCGTATCTGCAATTCTGCAATATTCAAGATGTCTTGTTGCTGGCCTTTCCAGCGGTATCGCAAATTTGCAAATTCAATCACGTTCATTGGCTTAGTTTTATTGTTCCATCTGATTTAAGTGTTGATGTGCCAGCTCCGTCATTGCTTATCCACTCAACATTAAGCTGTTCAAAACCTTTAGGGAATTGGCTGAATAAAGTTGTATCAACTGATTTAAGAGCTG
>CACVAY010000123.1 GCA_902727985.1 uncultured Thiotrichaceae bacterium
TCGGAAAATTCAAAATGCTGCAATGCGTCACGCGCAATATAGATTTCCGAATCAAGATAGGCGTCAACAAACTGCGGCCAAAGCGTAGCCATAATTTCTCGTGTAGGACTTGGCCAGACTTGCCACAGCTGTTCTAACAGCCATGTGTAGTAAGCCATATGCCTAGCCTCATCTTTATGGTGTTCACGGAAAAAGCTACGAATTTCCTTGGGCAGTGAGATATCTCGCCAGTCATCACGCAGTGATTTTGTAATCAATATTTCAGAAACTGCCACTGCACAGAAGCGAATAAGGTCTTCTGGGAGTGGGATTCTACCATCGGTACTATGATCAACGAAGCGTAGAAAGTGACTGTCGAGTTTCATGGGAGCTTTAATGTCCGCAGCATGACGGACTCCTTCCGTCAAATTGTATGCTTGTATCGCATGGTACGCCTCATCACACTGTACTCTGAGTGCATCAATTTTGACAGCCTGAGGGAGTTGTGACAGTAGCTTACCTGCTGCTAAATTAGCTGATACCTGCGCAATCAGGCATTGTTCCAGACTATAGGTAAAATCTAAATTACCAATCAGTAAATAGGCTGATAGTTTTTGCTTAATTTCATCTGAGACCATTGGATGGTTAAGAATACTATCGTCTGTCAGTGGCATCCAATACCCAGAATATTGCTTCAGGTTATCATCGTTGGAACTGGGAAAGCTACGTACGGAGGCTTTTCTATCCCAAGTACTAAAGGCAGACCGATAGATGCTTTCAGTATGGGTTGGTATAGAATCAAGAACGGCGGTCGATGTCATGGTAATTTACCTGTATGTTTGTGGAGACCAACACCCATTCCCTCAGTGCTAAGAATCTCTGTAAAGAACTGATACTTTTCTCCCACAAGCTTTAGGAATGGCGTCAACTCTTTTTGATTCTGAGCTACCATTGATTGCATCGCATTGCTGCCTGTTTCATCATTGAGCAAGATATTGTGACAGACCATTAGCGATGGATCGGTAATGTGGGGTAAGACAGCGTCCAATAGTGCAAAATACAAACCTTTGCCACGTAACGCCTCATCGGGATAATCATTGGGCAGTTCTGCATCAAGCACAGTGAAATCGAACTTGCCATTTTTCTCGTGATCGTAATTTGCAAGATACTCCTGAGCTGTTGTGCAAGCGACCTCAATGGTTGCATCAGGGTAGAGTCGTGAGAGATTACGTTCTGCCAGTTCACAACACTGAGGGTCAGGATCGATCAGTACCGCCGACCCACCTGCTGCCTCGATTGCCGGCATCGCCCACGCAGCCCAGTAACCGTAGTAGCTTCCTAGGAAAATTGCACGTTTCGCCTGGAACGCCTTGGCAAGCGTATAAATCAGATAGCCTTCTTCAGGGTAGATGTAAGTTGTTCCTTGATGCTCATACATCTCAGTCAAGGACTTTGCAATGTCGTAACACTCGGTTTGCCAATTCTCAGGCAGTGCCAGGAGGTTTTCAAATTCAGGACGCTGGTAAGTCTGTTGTACGAATGCCTCCACTGAACCTGGATAGCGTTTAGCGAAATCCACATCTCCAGCCGGAATACCCGCGTTGACAAGCCGAGCGCGTTGCTGTTCCAGAAAATCAATCCATTCATGTTGGGGGAGCTGCCCGTCAAAAAAGCGCTGGGCAACTGGCTCCTGACCGAGCACACGATAAACGTTTTCAAACAAGGTCCCCGAAATTGGTTGCTCATTAGATTCGGCCAAGGGGATGGTGTATAACTGTGAATTCATAGGATACTACCTGAATAGTTGGGTGCACACTGGGAAGTTCTTACTTCCGATTTATGATGCAGCAGCTCCGCAAGGTTTAAATTTGATGGCTTGATAATTACACCTGCCACATCAATATTTTCAGGAAGGATAATAGACATATTTAAAATACCTTTTTATTACAAATTACCAAACACACTGATAGAGAAAATTAAAAGTATCAGTTGCGACTTTAATGTTTTCGTAGCAATAAAATAACGCAACTAGTTTTAGTTATCTTATTGATTGAGAAAGAGTTAGTTGTGATCGAGGTTTTCCAGTTCTAATGGTTTTTTAGATATCCTGTTTTTTACTAATGGGAAAATAGTGTTGCCTATACCAATAAACAATGAACTTGCACTAATGGTAATGCCAGCAACAATACCCCAGTGAAAAAACAAGATGCCAGCAATGGAGATGCCGCTGGGGACAGTCGATATATAAAGATTTTTCTTCATGTTTTTTTCAAAACGAGAACTCAGGCTGAAAAGATAATCCAATGACTGTAAGCCTTCACTCATTAAAATTACCTGAGCTGCATCAGTCGCAATGGCCGTCGCATCACGTAATGAAATTGACACATTCGCTTTTTTCAACGCAATGGAGTCATTGATGCCATCTCCGATGAAACACACGGAATGACCTTGTTGCTGTAAATGATCAATAAAGTCTGCTTTATCTTCAGGGAGTGCATTTGCAAAGTAATGATCAATACCTAATTTTTTTGCAAGATTTTTTGTCGGTTGTTCACTATCACCGGACATTATATTCAGTGATATATTACGTTCTTTTAATTGCTGAATAACCAAGTAAGCTTCAGGGCGAATGGTGGGGCGCAGCTCAATCACACCAATAAACTGTTTATCTAAAGCGAGCATAATCACGGAGGAGCCTTCTTCATAACAAGCTGCTTTAACTGCGTCCAGCTCATTGGGAAGACGAATTCCTTCGGATTGTATGAAGCGTTCACTGCCTACACAAAGACATCGACCATCAATCATAACTTGCAGCCCGTGACCAATTTCATACTCCACATGAGTAACAGGAGGCAATACTAGGTCTCTATCATTGGCTGCTGCCAGAATAGCTTTGGCAATAGGGTGGGATTGGCCTGACTCAGATGCGGCTGCGTAGCTTAGTAATTTATCCTCACCAAAATCACCATAGACATAAATTCGTCCTACTGTGGGTTGTTCTAGTGTTAGGGTTCCTGTTTTATCAAAAACTATCGTGTCTACACTTCGAAGCAGATCCAGTATTCGACCGTCTTTTATGAGAACACCCTGTTTGGAGGCAACATTTAGAAAGCTCAACATGCTTGCTGGACCCAAGACCCTCATCTTGTAGCCAAAAGCATTATTTAATACGGCTAAGGCGCTACCGGCTCCCAAAACAGGCAAAAATACCGCGCTTAAACACAGTGTTGGTACCGTGTATTTATCAGCAATCGCTTCGCCTCGGGATTGGATCGAGTCTTTGAAATCGGCAGTATTTTGCAAGGTTTTGCCAATTTGCATAGCAACCGTTTCTGTTCCTGCTTTTTCGGTACGAACACACACTTTTCCTGAGAGCACCAGTGTTGTAGATAAAACTGGTTCATTCTGACCTTTTTCGACGGGTTGCGATTCCCCCGTTAGTTTGTGCTGATCAATGAGGGCTACTCCATCTACAATAACGCCATCGACAGGTATCGTTTGTCCTGCCTTAACAATGATAATGTCCCCTTCTTTAATTTGATCAAAAGGCACCTCAAGCTCAACATCATTAACGAGAACCCATGCTGTGCGAGGTTGCTCACCAAAGAGGTTGGACAGGTTTTGCTTGGACTCACTCTCACTCATCACTAGTAAAAAGCGTCCAAGAGTAAAGATCCATGAGGCAATAAGGCCGACATAAAAATACCCCCCGATGAAAATGCCGGGAATTAACACCGCATCTATGGAATAAGAAGATATTTCCCTGTTCTTTATAGTCCTTTGATAGGTCAATTTATAGAGCGGAAGGTAAGTGTAGATGAGCCCGGGAATGGTAAGCGCTAGTAGGGGGGTATAAATCAGACTAGTCCCTCCAATGACAAGGTTAACAGAAGAAACAATTAAACGGCGCTGCATTGCTTTTTCGGCAGGACTTGCCAGAATTTTTTTGCTCGAAACCTGTTGCAACTGTTTTTCTCGAATCTTGATAGGGCTTTGACCCCGCAGCTGTATTTTTTTTGTTTTTGATCTTTTTCGAGTGCGAACTATTCCGCCAACACCGCCAATAATCAATAAACTGGTTAACAACATTATCTCTCTTTCCTAAAAAATATCCTGTGAGGACTTTGGGGTAACTGAGATAATAATAGCCTCAAAAATTATTTGATTAAACGAAACGTAACATTTCTTAACATTTCATTTTCAGGCGCCCAAAGAAGGCACACGGTAAAATAATCGGTTGGAGAGTGTTAGCCGGAAAATACGACAATGCGATAGCCTCATTAGTGTGTTAGGCCAAGACTGAGTTGAGGGCGTTATCTGCTACTCTGTGTAGAGATGTACTGTGTTATAGATTCGTGGAGCATTCAGAAAATGTTCAAGAATCTCTTTTCGTTTAATTTAAAACTGAGTGATACGATGAAAAAAGCGTTAGTTTTGGGGGCAAGTGGAGCTACGGGGCGCTTACTTGTTGATAGTTTGTTGCAAAAAGGTGTCGATGTCATTGCGGTGGTGCGTGATGCACGTTCATTGAGTCGTATTGATAGCTCGCCTGCAGGTTTGCAAGTTGTAGAAGCAGAGATTTCGAAAATATCAGAAGCGGAATTGGCTCAATACCTTAATGAATGTGAAGTGGTTTTTTCTTGTTTAGGTCACAATTTAACGATTAAAGGTATGTTCGGGCATCCTCGGCGTCTTGTAACGGATGCGATTAAAAAAGTTGTTAAAACTATCGATTCCATTCAACCGGATAAAAAATTTAAGATTGTTCTCATGAATACAACAGGCAATTGCAATCGTGATATTCCCGAAACGCCCCCGTTTTCTCAGAGGTTTGTTGTGGCTTTATTGCGGGTGTTGCTTCCTCCACATATTGATAATGAGGAAGCGGCTGATGTTCTTCGCCTTCAAGTTGGGCAAAACAATGAATATATTGAGTGGACGGCGGTTCGTCCCGATGGGCTTATTAATGAAGATCAGCGTAGTCAGTACGATATAGAGACTAGCCCTACAAGAAATGTAATCTTTGATGCGGGTTCGACGAGTCGCATTAATGTAGCTGATTTCATGTCTGAGTTAGCCATAAACTCAGAGCTTTGGCGTGAGTGGAAAGGTAAAATGCCAGTTATCTATAATCGGGTAGCATAAAATGATGCGTCGCAATGTTGCTCTTCGATTTTTGCGTGGCTGAATCTGTGGTTCCTATTCAATCCACCCATTGGTTAAACAAACGCTTTCTCTATGGCTAAAAAACTCCCTGGTTTTGTCGAATTAGTCATACTTATTGCTATGCTCAGTTCACTGGCTGCATTGGCGATCGATGCGATGTTGCCGGCGATGTCGCAGATTGGGCAAGATTTACAGCTGGCGCATGAAAATGATGTGCAGTTAATTATTACAGTCTTGTTTTTGGGGATGGCGTTGGGGCAGCTCGTATTCGGGCCATTATCTGATAGCACCGGGCGTAAGCCGATGATGTATCTGGGGTTGGTGGTTTTTATGATTGGGAGTGTGCTGTCGATGGTGGCAGAGGATTTCTTCCTCATGTTACTGGGACGTTTTCTACAGGGCTTTGGGAGTGCCGCACCGCGAAGTCTCACCACAGCTATTGTGCGAGACCATTATGCGGGTCGGCAAATGGCGCGAATTATGTCATTTACCTTTGCGGTGTTTATCCTCGTACCGATGTTGGCGCCATTCATGGGGCAGGGGATTTTACAGATTGCCGATTGGCGTGCCATTTTTGGCACTTTCTTGATATTGAGTGCGATTGTGTATATCTGGTTTATGTTTCGTATGCCTGAAACCTTAAGCGAGGAACATCGTCGGCCTTTTTCGTTTTCTCATACCTGGAATGACTTGCGTGACATTATCAGCATGCGTTCGGTGGCCTTATATACGCTTATCACGGGATTATTATTTGGTGCTTTTCTTGGGTATCTGAGTTCAATACAGCAAATTTTGCAGCTGCAATACGGTCTGGCCGAGCGCTTTCCTTTCTATTTCGCGTTGCTTGCCTTTGGTATTGGTTTTGCAGCGGTAGTCAATGCCAAATTAGTCCTTCGTTTCGGCATGCATTGGCTGTGTCATCAAGCAATCAGGCTGCTGACAGTCTTGGCTGCCTTCTTTTTGTTGGGGATGTTTTTAAATGCTGAGCATCCACCCTTGTGGATGTTTATGTGCTACTTGGTTTGCACCCTGTTTGGCATGGGAATTCTCTTTGGAAACTTGAATGCACTGGCCATGGAGCCATTGGGTAAGATGGCTGGTTTAGGGGCTTCGGTCATTGGTGCGATATCAACGTTTATCTCGGTTCCCTTGGGGGCGTTGATTGGGTATTTCTATAATGGGACAGTGTTGCCCCTCGTGCTGGGTTTCTTTGTGCTGGGCTTGATTTCACTTGTTCTGATGCGGTTTGCAGATGCAGCACGTAGGAATGAGACCATTTCTGGGTGATCCATATCGAGCTCTTTAAACTGTTCTTAAAAGAGCATTAAAACGCTATAGTCATCCGTTATAGATTGATTCGCTGACTTATAGCAATGCCGATATCATCATTTGGGGTGTCAATGATCCAGAGAATTCATTCACATCCAAGTGATAAAGTAGCGAGACAGACTCGCCTATTTCAGGCCACGCTGCTAGGTCAGCATTAAAAGTGATGGCATCAATGCTTAGCTTTGTGTCATCTTTAGGGCGCAGCATGAGTTTGATATGTGCGTCTTTCAGAATACGTTTTTGCATGATTACGAAGTCACCATGAAACTGGGGTTCCGGGAAATGTTGCCCCCATGGTGCCGCATAGCGCAAGGCTTCTGCGGTTTCCAGTGAGAATTCCTCTGGTTGTAGCACTCCATCGGTATGTTGTATTTCTCGGAAAGTATCCTTGTTGCTGTGTTTGATGACGACTTTCGTGATAGCGCGTGTGAAATTCTCAAAGTCGCATGCCATAAAGCTCAAGCCTGCCGCCATGGCATGACCGCCAAATTTACTGAGTAGATCCTTATTTTGAGTAGCGACCTCATCAAGAATATCGCGAATATGTAAGCCTTTAATCGAGCGTGCTGAACCTTTGATTTCGCCATTCTCACCAGGGGCGAAAATGATGGTTGGGCGGTTATACTTTTCTTTGATGCGTGAAGCGAGAATACCAACTACGCCTTGATGCCATGTCTCGTTATATAAGCAAATAATGGGCGGAATATTTGAGTCATTGAGGGAGTCGAGGTGTTCTAATTCATGAAGTGCCTCAACTTTCATGTTGTCTTCGATGGCACGACGTTCTTTATTTAAGTGGTCAAGTTTAGCAGCGATATTCAGCGCTTGCTGAGGATTATCACAAAGCAGTAATTCAATCCCCATAGACATATCATCTAGCCGTCCTGCTGCATTTAGGCGTGGGCCACAAGCAAAACCTATATCTGAAGTAACGGCACGTTGTGAGTTTTTCCCTGCTATTTGAAATAAGGCTAAAACCCCTGCACAGGCTTGTTGAGCGCGAATGCGTTGCAAGCCCTGTGCTACCAAAATCCGGTTGTTTTTATCCAAAGGAACGACATCAGCGATCGTGCCTAATGCGACCAAATCTAATAAGCTCAGAAGATTGGGGGGTGTAATCGCATGTTTGCTGAAATAGCCTTGTTCGCTAAGCCTCTTTTTCAGAGCCAACATCACGTAGAAGATAACGCCAACCCCAGCCAGATTTTTTGAGGCAAAGCCATTATCCACGAGATTGGGGTTTACGATAACATCGGCTTCTGGCAGTTCAGAGCCGGGTAGATGGTGGTCTGTCACCAAGACTTTGTAGCCCGCTTCTTTTGCTGTCGCAACCCCTGAAATGCTAGAGATGCCGTTATCAACGGTAATGATTAAGTCTGGCGAAAAGCGGGCTGCTTCGACAACAATTTCCGGAGTTAAGCCGTAGCCATATTCAAAACGATTTGGCACGAGGTAGTGTACATTCTGATGCCCCATTATTCTTAATGCACGCACTGCGACTGCTGTGGCCGTAGCTCCATCGGCATCAAAGTCACCAATAATGAGAATTTTTTGCTGGTTAGCGATTGTCTCAGCCAGTAATGTGGACGCGGCTTCTATATTGCCTAATGAACGGATAGGTAAGAGTTGCTTGAGTGAGAACGCCAATTCGGAATCGTCATAAATCTGGCGTGCTGAGAAAATACGTTGCAGCAAAGGGGAGAGTGTTGAAGTATCACCTGTTAAGTAGGTGCCTGCGCTTTCTCTGATAACGAGTTTCATGGTGGCTGGGAGCTAAACAAAGTGCAGACTTTAACATGGTTCATGGTAGTGATGGGGTCTTAGCATCGCAACATGAAAACATATTGGGCATAAAAAAGGGTGACGATAACGTCACCCTATTCATATTTTACTAGCTACGGTCGCTCAAGCTCAGGCGATAGTTGCTTCCTGAATGGCTGAATTGAAGGTTTCACTTGGTCGCATCAGTGCTCTCATTTTGTCAGCATCTGGGAAGTAATAGCCACCTAAGTCAGCAGTCTCTTTGAATGATCTCGTCATTTCTTTCATGATTTGCTTTTCATTGTCATTCAATGTTTTAGCAAGCTTCTTGAAATGTTCTGCAAGTTCTGGATGAGACTCTTGTTTAGCAAGTTCCTCAGCCCAATACATAGCAAGATAGAAATGGCTGCCACGGGTATCCATTTCACCTGTTCGTGGAGACGGAGACTTATGGTTTTTAAGGACTCTGGCAGTGGCATCTTCAAGGGCTGTACCAAGCACCTGGGCTTGAGGGTTGTTCGTTTTGCGACTGTACTCTTCAAGTGATGCAGCGATTGCTAAGAATTCACCTAATGAATCCCAACACAAATGATTTTCTTCCAGTATCTGCTTAACAAGAACAGGGGCTGTACCACCAGCACCTGTTTCAAACATGCTTCCGCCAGCAATCATCGGTACGATGGACAGCATTTTTGAGCTGGTGCCAACTTCCATAATTGGGAAGAGGTCAGTTAGATAATCACGAAGAATGTTGCCAGTCACTGAAATAGTGTCTTTGGCACGTATAATTCGCTCTAGCGAGAAGCGCATTGCACGAAGTGGCGACATGATTTGTATATCAGTATCGGTAAGGTCCATCTCTGCTAGATAAGCTTTTATTTTCTTGATCAGCTGTTGATCATGCGGGCGATAGTGATCTAACCAAAAAACAGTTGGAAGCCCTGTTTCGCGGGCACGTCTAACTGCAAGTTTGACCCAATCATGCACTGGCTCATCTTTAGTTTGACACATTCTCCATATGTCGCCTTTTTCAACTTCTTGCTCCAGCAAAATATTGCCTTCAGCGTCAACAATACGGGCTAGGCCATCTTCAGGGATTTCAAAGGTTTTATCGTGAGAACCATATTCTTCTGCTTTTTGTGCCATCAAGCCTACATTGGGTACGCTGCCCATGGTTGCAGGGTCGAATGCACCGTTGGTTTTACAGAAGTTAATCATTTCCTGATAGATGCGAGCGTAAGTGCTTTCAGGCATCACTGCTTTTACATCTTTGAGGCGTCCGGCTGGCGAGCGCATTTTGCCGCCGTTACGAATCATTGCTGGCATGGATGCATCAACGATTACATCATTTGGCGAGTGCAGATTGGTAATGACTTCTGTTGGATCAACCATCGCGAGTTCAGCGCGTTTCGAGTAACAAGCCTGAATGTCAAACTCAATTTCTTTACGACGCGAACGGGGTAGAGGAGCGATTTTTTCGTAAACGCTACTAATGCCATTGTTTGGGTTTACACCTAATTTTTTAAATAGCTTGCGATGTCTCTTGAATAAATCACGATAGAAAATCTTTACCGCATGACCAAACACGATAGGGTGTGAAACACGCATCATGGTTGCTTTTACGTGGAAAGAAAACATAACACCTGTTTTCTTGGAGTCTCGAAGCTGTTCTTTAATAAAGTCGACTAATGCCTCTTTACTCATGAACATACTGTCGATGATTTCACCTTCAAGAAGAGGGATGTTTTTCTTCAGAACGATGTTCTTCTTTTTCTTTTCCGTGAGGAGTTCCATGCTGACTTCGCAGGGCTTTTCCATGGTCATACATTTTTCACTGGAATAGAAATCACCATGACGCATGTGTGCAACGTGAGTACGAGAAGCAGCGCTCCACTTACTCATTTCATGGGGATTATTTTGCGCATATTTCTTAACGGCACGTGGTACACGTCGATCAGAGTTACCTTGTCGTAGAACAGGGTTAACTGCGCTACCCGTGACCTTGGTATAACGGTCATGAATTAGCTGATCTTCATCATTATCAGGAGCCTCAGGGTAATCAGGGATGTTAAATCCTCGATTCTGCAGTTCAGTGATTGCACTCTTGAGTTGAGGAATCGAAGCACTGATATTAGGCAGTTTGATAATGTTGGTGTCTGACGCTTTTACCATTGCCCCCAATTCTGCCAAGGCATCTCCCATTTGCTGATCTTCGTTTAGAACATCAGAGAATTCTCCTAATATCCTTGCAGGTAAGGAGATGTCTTTCTTTTCTAACGGAATTCCTGCCGCTGAGAAAAAGGTGCGTAAAATAGGCAGTAGAGAATACGTCGCGAGTAAAGGCGATTCATCTGTCAGCGTATAGGTAATTGTTTGATTTTTACTAGAGGTCATAACTTATTCTAATCCCAGAGCGGTGTTAACCACGAGTGTTTGTGCGACGACGTGTGCTTTATGGCTGCCCTCAGCAGGAGCTGCCATAGCGGGTCTTGAGGCCAATTTAAGTTGCATGTTGCCGTCACATTCCTGAAGAAGATCAAACAACCACGGTTGGATATTCAACCAAGCACCTTGGTTGAAGGGTTCTTCCTGACACCACGTGCATGTTGTTGCCGCAGAATATTGATTGAATATTTCACATAAACGATCATTCGGGAAGGGGTATAACTGTTCTAGGCGAATAATAGCAGTATTTTGCAAATCTTCACTACGACGTTTTTCTAATAATTCGTAATAAATCTTTCCTGAGCAAAGCACAATATTTTCGATTTCAGCAATGGGTGCAATGGTATCGACTTCATCGATAACGTTTTGGAAGCCGCGTTCAGTAAATTCTTCCATCTCACTGGTAGCCAGTGGATGTCGAAGTAGGCTTTTGGGCGTCATGACGATTAATGGCTTACGATAGCGGCGAATCATTTGACGGCGCAACATATGGAAAACTTGAGCGGGTGTTGTTGGTACACAAACCTGCATGTTTTCTTGGGCGCAGAGTTGTAAGTAGCGTTCCAGACGTGCTGAGGAGTGCTCAGGCCCCATGCCCTCATAACCATGCGGTAGGAGCATTACAAGACCGCTAAGCAATCCCCATTTTTGTTCAGCCGAACTAATGAATTGATCAATGACAACTTGAGCGCCATTGGCAAAGTCACCAAATTGAGACTCCCAGATAACCAGCATGTCTGCTTCGGTTGTGGCATAGCCGTATTCGAAAGCCAGTACCGCTTCTTCAGATAGCAAAGAATCAATGACGGTGAAAGACGCTTGATCTTCCGTAATGTGCTGTAGAGGAATGTGATCACTTCCATCTTCTTGATTATGGAATACTGCGTGACGATGGAAGAAGGTTCCACGTCCACAGTCTTCACCTGATAGGCGAATGGGGAAGCCTTCCTGTACTAATGCAGCGTAAGCCAGGTTTTCACCGAAGCCCCAATCAGTAGGAAATTCACCCTCTGCCATTTTTGCGCGTTTACTATTAATGCTGCCAACACGGGCATTCATCTTGAAACCTTCAGGCACTTCGCTGATGCGTTGCCCAAGGAACTTAAAGCGTTCTTCGGTGATTTGTGTCGTTGCAGGACTTGTCCACGTAGCGTTTTTGAAACGCCCCCAATCTACAGGGAAATCTTGAGTTAATTGCGAACGTTGTTCCATCAAATGTGGGACTGTGGGAGCGCCTTCTGCTAAAGAATCTCTGTATTCTTTGATGAGAGCTTTCACTTCATTTGCGTCGATAACGTTGTCTTTAATCAGTTGCTCAGCATAACGTGCTTGCGTCGTCGCTAATGCTTTGATCTTTTTATACATCATCGGTTGAGTTGCCGATGGCTCATCTGCCTCGTTATGACCATGACGGCGATAACAAACCAAATCAATAAAAACGTCTTTATTGAAGGTATTACGATAATCGACTGCAATCTTGGTGACATCAATAACGGCTTCAGGACGGTCGCCATTGACGTGGAAGACTGGCGCACCAACCATTTTTGCAAGATCCGTACAGTATTCCGTAGAGCGTGAATCGTTCTGGGTACTGGTCGTGAAGCCAATTTGGTTGTTGATAACGATATGAATGGTGCCATGAGTACGGTAACCGCGCGTCTCAGACATATTCAGGGTTTCCATGTTGACACCCTGACCAGCAAGTGCTGCATCACCATGAATGACAACCGGAATTGCAAAGTCTCCAGGGTTTACAGGGCGTCGGTCTTGTCTGGCACGCACTGCGCCTTCAACCACCGGGCCTACAATTTCCAAATGAGAGGGGTTAAACGCAAGGGCTAAATGTACGCTCTCTCCTGGTGTTGCCATATCGGAGGAGTAGCCCAAATGATATTTTACGTCACCAGTTCGACCTCCATGATCAACATTTCCTTCAAATTCCTGAAACAGAACAGCAGGGGATTTACCCATGATGTTAATTAATACGTTAAGTCGACCACGATGCGCCATGCCTAAGACAATTTCGCGTACGCCATTGGTGCCAGCGTGTTGAACAAGTGTGTCGAGTAATGGGATTAAGCTATCTCCACCTTCCAGAGAAAAACGTTTTTGTCCAACATATTTTGTATGTAAGTAGCGTTCTAATGTTTCAGCCGCAATCAGTTTTTTCAATATCTTTTTACGGTCTGCTGATGAATAGTCATCATCACGAATGACGCGGTCTGCTAGACGTTGCTGAATCCAGCGTTTTTCATCAACGTTTGAGATATACATGTACTGTGAACCAATGGCGTCACAATAAGCCGCTTCAAGCTGATCAATAATCGCTTTCAACGTCATTGTATCTTCACCTACTAATGATCCGGTTTGGAACGTTTTAGAGAGGTCAGATGCATCTAATCCATGGTAAGCCAATGTTAATTCAGGTACTTCTGGAAGCTCAATGCCTGCTATGCCAGACTCATCCAAAGGATTTGTTTTTGCTCTGAGATGACCTAGGAAGCGGTAGCTGTTAATGAGTTGCAGTACTTTAATTTGTTTCGGGTTCTCAGCATTAGAAGAGGCGGAAGCTGAATGAGTTTGTTTGAAACCAATGTTTTTGAAGCGTTCACGGATATCAGAATGAATCGCTTCGCTAACCATCTTTTCTGCGCTTTTTAAATCAGAAAAGTAGTCTTGCCAATCTTTAGATACGGAGCCGGGATCAGCTAAGTAGCTTTCATAAAGGGATTCAAGATAAAGTGCGCTGTTGCCATCAAGGTGAGATTCCTTGTCAGGTATGTTTTCAGGGCCAGTATTTATAGGTGTTTTTGGATTGTTCATATCAAATCACTCTTTCGA
Organism: uncultured Thiotrichaceae bacterium; assembly: GCA_902727985.1. Classification (GTDB taxonomy): domain Bacteria; phylum Pseudomonadota; class Gammaproteobacteria; order Thiotrichales; family Thiotrichaceae; genus HyVt-477. The sequence continues at coordinate 13,522 of CACVAY010000123.1, forward strand.
TTGACGATGTTTAGGAGGCCGTGGCCAAAACGAAAAAGGGGCCTATATTGAGGGGCTTTATGGCATGTTGTTTCATCTAACAATGAAAGGCTTCTTACAAAACCAGGGTGTTACATTGAAACGAATGCGACTTTAAAGAAGAACCCTCATTTAGCGTCCTTTTGGGTTAAGACCTTTGCATGAAGCAGCAGCAAAGAGAAATGGGGCAATTTGGAGGATATAACCATTTCACTTCACCAGCTGTTTCATGCAAAAGTCTCAAATTTTGCATTGTATTTTGATCAATTCGGGAGGTTTCTTTGGATTTCCCGAATTGCTCAGAGGCTTTCTAAAGTAAAGCCTTTGGGCTTGCAATAATGCCGTCTTCATCGGCATAGACATACTCACCAGGGTTAAACGTAACACCAGCGAAAGAGACCGGAATATCGAGTGTTCCAAGGCCCCGTTTTACACTTTTGAGTGGTAATGTTCCAAGCGCCTTAACGCCCAGCTCCATTTCGGCAATATCCGCAGAATCGCGAATCAAACCGTGCATAATGACGCCAGCCCAACCATTTTTAACGGCTTTCGCAGCCAGTAGATCCCCCAACATGGCGCAACGTATTGAGGCACCAGCATCAATGACTAATACACAGCCTTTACCGTCTTGAGCAACGGCTTCTCTGACCTTGGAATTATCTTCAAAACAGTGGATGGTGCGAATTTCGCCATGAAAGCGATCAAGACCGCCAAAATCTGAAAAGATAGGATGGCATATTTGGATGTAGCCATTGTCATAATGTTCATCACATAAATCGGCGGTTTTAAACATTAAGCATTTCCTCATTGGATGTTGGTTTATTTCTATAAGTACGAAGCATAGCAATTCTTCCGGTATTTTGAGAGGCTATTAAACAGTATCTGGGTTCGATTTGAATGCCTACTTTGATGAGCCCCTCACTCAGCTCGCTTGCCATGTTCTATATCAAAAGTAGCACAAGTTTTAGCAGTGTTAAGGGATTATTCGACCGAAGCAATGAATACCAATACACAACATTTACTTTCCAAATATAAGTAAACAATTGTGTAGCTTAGGTCTCGCGGATAATGCATATACTCACTATTGGTAAACGTAGTTAGTGGCAGAGTAGACTTCCTAAGGATGCTAATAACCTGAGTAGGTTAGTAGTCATTGCGGGAATTTGAGGTAAGCGCAGATGTGATGTATGTTTGTGATGTATAAAAATAATAGGTAAGAGATATGCATCGTACGCAACTGTATTTTGATGAAACTATGTTTGAAGAGATTAAAGAGAC
>CACVAY010000124.1 GCA_902727985.1 uncultured Thiotrichaceae bacterium
TGATAACGCTCTTACCGGACTCCATTGGTCCGCCTGAGATAAAAATCGTAGGGATGTTTAAACGCATCGCAGCATTGAGCATTCCTGGTGTGATTTTGTCGCAGTTCGAAATACAGATTAACGCATCCGCACAATGCGCATTTGCCATGTACTCAACAGAATCAGAGATGATTTCGCGTGAAGGTAAGCTGTAAAGCATACCGTCGTGCCCCATGGCAATTCCGTCGTCAACGGCGATGGTATTAAATTCTTTGGCGATGCCTCCAGCTTTCTCGATTTCACGAGCCACCATTTGCCCAAGGTCTTTTAGGTGGACATGTCCTGGAACAAATTGTGTGAATGAGTTCGCAACCGCAATAATCGGTTTATCAAAATCACCGTCTTGCATTCCCGTGGCTCTCCATAGCGCACGAGCGCCTGCCATGTTTCTGCCGTGTGTTGTTGTTCTTGAGCGATACTGAGGCATGATGTCCACCTTTAAGATTTACGAGCGCGGTATTGTAGCAACCTCAATCTCCTGCGGGTAGGATATTCCACGCTATTTATTTCGAATAAGAATTTTTAGGCTAAAGAGATAAAAAAACAAGTACAACAAAAAGCTCCATGAAGGAATTGTTAGGCCTAAAAAGGTTGTCAAGCTTTGCGAACATTCCCCATTGCCGTAGAAAACGCGTTCAATTAATGTGGAGATGGGGAGACGCTCCATCAATATTGACAAAGAAGGGTCACAGTTGGCAATTTTTTCAGTTTGAAAAGTCTGTATCCATGCATGTCTACCCGCAAAAATAACGCCAAAAACCGAGATGAGCATGAGTATTAATGCATAGAGGCGACGCTTGTAGTCAGCGGGGTCATGAATGATGAAAACAAGCAGTATAGCGGAAAGAACAATTGCGATATTTCGCTGAAAAATGCAGAGATGACAGTTGTGTAAGCCAATGATATGTTCGAAGAAAAATGAACCAACTGCCATGCCGACACTAATGCAAAGAAGCATTATCAATTGTTTACGCATTGGCGTAATAAATAAACCCTGATTCATTTCTACTCGCAAAATTCCATTTCAAAAAAAGATTGGCCTTCGAGCCCTAGCCATTATGTACTGCAAGCTCTTGTTTCCATTGCTCTACGCAAAACAGGAGTATTTGTAACAAAGGAGCAGCCTACGAAAGAGCATCTCTTTTTTCTTCTAGCTCTTCCCAGCGAGCATATGACACCTCTAGCTCGTTTTGCTTATCATCGAAGATTTTTTGAATATTGGCAATATCTTCTGGTGTTTTTTTATAAAATTCTGCGCTGCCCATATCGTCCTGAGTTCTTTGGATATCAGCTTCTAGCGCTTCAATTTGCTTGGGTAGTAATTCTAATTCGCGTTGATCCTTATAGCTAAGTTTTGCCACTTTCTTAGCTTGCGGCTTCTTTGGCTGTTTATGCTCAGCGGTTGTTTTGAGAGCAGTGGCCGCTTTTAACTTATGATCACGTTGTCGTAACCAGTCATTATAGCCACCGACATATTCATGGACATTGCCTTTACCTTCTAAAACCAAAGTGCTGGTCACCAAGTTATTGATAAAGCTTCGGTCATGCGAAACAAGCAGTAATGTGCCAGAGTAATCCAAGAGTAATTCTTCAAGTAGTTCCAGCGTCTCAATGTCTAGGTCGTTGGTGGGTTCATCCATGACCAACATATTGGCAGGTTTCAAGAATAGCTTGGCTAATAGCAGACGGTTTCTCTCACCCCCTGATAAGGTACGAACGGGAGAATGAATACGTTCTGGGGTAAACAAAAAGTCTTGTAGATAACTAATAACATGACGCTGTTTGCCGTTAACCGTCACTTGATCACTGCCGAGGTCAAGATTGTCTCGAACATTTTGTTCTAAATCGAGTTCTTCACGGAGTTGGTCAAAGTAGGCCAGTTCAATATTCGTACCGAGTTTAACTGTTCCAGATTGCGGCTCCTGCTGACCTAATAGCAATTTCAACAACGTTGTTTTACCCGCGCCATTTGGCCCAAGAATACCAACCTTGTCACCACGCATGATCGTCATGGTTAGATCATTCACAATAGCCTTGTCAGGGTAGGTAAAGGCAATGTTTTCTGCATCAACAACAATCTTTCCAGATTTATTCTCAGTGGTGAGATTAAGCTTCACATCACCTTGTTGGTTGCGACGTTGTGATCGTTCGGAGCGCATTTTCTCTAATGCACGAACACGTCCTTCATTACGGGTACGACGCGCTTTTATGCCTTGACGAATCCACACTTCCTCTTGAGCAAGTTTTTTATCAAATTGCGCATTAGCAAGGTCTTCAGCATGCAGCATTTCTTCTTTACGACGTAGATAATTTGCAAAGTCACCAGGGAAACTGGTGATTTGTCCACGATCCAATTCGATAATGCGGGTTGCCAGGTTTTTAAGGAAAGTCCGGTCATGCGTGATGAAAAGAATGGCTCCTCTAAAGGTCAGAAGGAATTCCTCAAGCCACTGGATAGCTTCGATGTCCAAATGGTTGGTTGGCTCATCAAGCAATAAAATATCGGGTTCTTGTAATAAGGCACGTGCCAGTAAGACACGACGCTTTAGGCCGCCAGATAATGCCGAAAATTCTGCCTCAGCCGGTAGATCAAGGCGGGATAAAGTGGCATCAACTTGCTGTTGAAGTTTCCAGCCTTCTTTATCTTCAATTTGTTGTTGCAGACGTTCCAGCTTTTCCATCCAATTATCAACGTCAGTATTGATACTGAGGTGGTGGTATTCTGTCAATAGTGCACCAACACCATCTAGGCCACCTGCCACCACATCAAAGACTGAAGCATGAATATCTTCTGGGACTTCCTGTGCCAGTTGGCTAATGACGACATGGCTTTGCACAATTCGCTCGCCCGAATCATAGGGAAGGCTACCTTCAATCACTTTGAGTAAGGTTGATTTGCCTGCACCATTTCGACCGATCAGGGAAATACGCTCGCCCTTTTCAATGTTTAGACTGAGTTGGTCAAGTAGCGGAAAGCCGCCAAAAGCGAGTTGGATGTCTTGAAGTCGAAGCATAGAAAGTTCGCTGGATTATGTATAGCGGGCCATAGTATGTAATTTTGTGGCCGCTGAAAACCGTTATCTATGCTGGCTTGTATTTAAGAAAACTCTGATCAAGTCTAATTTCTTTGGAATCGGGACTTTAGTCCCGCCCTTCGTAGTGTATTTTCAATATGTTAGGCGAGGATAAAGCCTCGGTTTCAATAGTGTTTGGACTTGATCAGAGGTTCCTTAAGAGAGATGTTTAACTATTTATAACCATCTTTTTAGGTTGCTCTTTAGCAGCACGTTCTTCGATGATTTCAGTTTCCATATCAGTAGGGTCTTCATCAGGCCCCCGTTGCAGCAATTCAACAAAGCGTTCGAAGTTCTCTTGAGAACCTTGAATAATTAATGTATCACCTTTGCGTAATAAAGTATTGGGTGAGGGTAGGTCACCACGTACTTGCCCACGACGTAAAGAGGCAATTTTCACATTGAACATTTCTGGTGCCAGATCATAAATTTCATGATCAACAGCGAAGTCACCACGGCGTAGAATCAACGTATGTAGATGCGAATCTTCATGCACACCTTCGGCTTGTGAACGTTTATCGCCACGGAAATAACTGCGTAAGGTGTTGTAGCGATCTAGTCTAATCTTATCGATCGTATGTATAGCTTCTTGCGGATCAACATCTAACGCCTCTAGTACACGTTGTGCCACCATCATGGTTGCTTCAAGGGTTTCCGGGATAACGTCTGTTGCGCCTGCGCGTTCCATATCTTCCATGTGCATATCATCCCGTGTTCTTACCAATATACGTACTTTGCTATTTTGAGAACGCACGGATTCAATAATTTGTTTACTGGTTCCAGGATGATTGGTCGTTACGATGACCATGCGTGCTCGCTTGATGCCGGCAGCTGTTAATATCTCTGGGTGTTTTGCATCCCCATAAAATATGTTTTCACCCGCTTCCCATGCCTGTTTAATAATCTTGGGATCAAGATCTAACGCAATATATTTAATCCCTTGCTCACGTAGAAAACGTCCAAGGTTTTGTCCAATACGGCGATAGCCGCAGATGACAACATGATCATCTATATCACTGACAGCATCGCTAAAGTCTTTCGTTTCTTTAGGCCGTTTGATCATGGTGCTGTCTGGAAACAGTATTTTTGCCAACTTACCATTATAACGAATAATGATGGGTGATATCGCCATACTGATGATGATAGCGGCGAGCACGGTTTGACTGGTTGCTTCTGGTAGCAAGTTACCACTCAACGCCAGTGTCAACAACGCAAAACCAAATTCACCACCTTGTGCTAATACTAGTCCGGTTCTGAATGAACTACCGTTTTCTGTTGTGAACATACGTGCCAATACAGCAATTAAGATGGTCTTACCAACCGTTAAACCAAGCACCAGTAAGAGTACGCTTAACCAGATTTCCGGTAGTGCAGCTAGATCCAGCTTAGTACCAATAGTAATGAAGAAGATACCCATTAAAATATCGCGAAAGGGGCGAATCTCTGTTTCTATCTGATGTTTGAATTCTGTCTCACTCAACATCATGCCCGCAATGAATGCACCTAGCGCCAATGACAAGCCGAGAGAGTTGGTTACCCAAGAGGCCATCAATGCGACCATTAGAACCGTTAAAGTGAATAGCTCTATGGATTCTTTTTTGGTGACAAAGTGGAAGAGTGGGCGTAATGCGAAATGTCCAAATAACAACATGCCGACGAAAATCAGAGCGCCTTTTGCCAGCCCCACCCATAAGATTGCATCTGAGTGCCCGCCTTGACCTGCCAAAATAGGGATGGCAACCAGGAATGGTACAACCGCCAAGTCCTGCATCAAAAGAATACCGAAAGCTAAACGACCATGGCGTGAGCGCATTTCACCTTGCTCTACCAACTGTTTCATCACAATCGCAGTGGAAGACATGGCAATCGCACCACCTGCTATAATCGCGCCCTGCAAGGGTGTTCCAAAATAATAAAGAATGCCAGCGCCTAAGGCGGTGACTAATCCAACCTGCAATGTCCCCAAACCGAAGACAATTTTTTTCATCGACAGTAATTGCGTGAAAGAAAACTCCAAGCCAATTGCAAATAGCAGAAATACCACGCCGATCTCACCCATCAGCTCAATGGCATGATTCTGCGGAATCCAATGTAAGGCGTTACTGCCTAAAACCACACCTACCAGTAAGTATCCCAGTATAGGTGGGAGTTTAAATGTGCGAAACGCGGCGATTGATACGATTGAGTAGAAAAGAAGAATCAATACGTTTTCGAGAATGTAGGTTGAGTGTTCCATTATTATTTACTTTTAAGCCTTATACCCCAATGTCTTTATGCATCGCATACTAACCGAGCCTTTTTGTTAAGATGGCAGGATAGGACAATCATAAAGAACGAACAAAAATTACATATGCATATAGCAAGACGAGCCACAAACAGAGAACTCAATCCAGACGGGTGAGGTTCACTGAATTAACGTGAAATTGGGAACCAATGCTAGTTTCAACAGGTTGTCAACGCGACTAACGATATCTATTAATGCTTAGCAATATTGAAAGGTGGAAAGGAAAACTCTACCTTAGCGGTGCATAACCAGCGTTATTTAGATACATGACATGACAGCAATGATCATTGCAGGAAACCTCGGGGAAACCAACGAGGTCAAGACCTTGACGAAAATTCTGAAACTATTGAATGTGCTTTAAACCCATGGAACATGAATATGAGCCAATTCCCTTGTCACCATTTTAGTGACTTTTTAAAATAGTTCTAAAACATATATCAAAAAAACTGCTAATTGCCTGTATTTTTTGCAACTATTTCGTTAATACCCAATAAATAACACCTCAAATAACGACCTATTGAATCACGAATTGGCATTAACTGGCACAAGTTTACTTTACACAAGATGAGTCACCGATTAATGGACAGCATTTTTTCTTAAAAATTCAATTTTTTTGCCTTTTTACAACAATTATTTAAAATTGTATCTTAGACGCGAAATTTCTTGTAAAAACCTTGGTTTTTAGAGATTTCCCTACAAGATGAATATAAATAACCCATCACAGCTTTATGCTGGCATCGATATTGGTACATCAGGCGTTCGTTGTACGGTCATTGATGCTAAAAAGAACATTCTTCAAGAATCCAGGGTGGAGTATATAAGCTTGGATAATCCCACTACTAAGGATTGGTGGGAAAGTGTAAAAACGTGCTTATTTGAACTGTCACCTTCTATTCGCTCGCAAATTGGCTATTTAAGTATCGATGGCACCTCTGGCACGGTGGTACTGACAGATAAACAGGGCGAGCCATTAAGCATGCCGCTCATGTATAACGATGCTAGAGCGGTTAAACAAGCCAAGACAATTGCTGAATATGCACCAAAAACGTCCACGGCAAACAGTGTTAACACAAGCCTTGCGCGCATCCTATGGCTATTAAGTGAATATGGGTTGTCATCTCAGGAATGTTATTTCGTCCATCAGACCGATTTTATCATTGGCAAATTAACAGGTCTATACAACCGCAGTGACGAAAACAATGCGCTGAAACTGGGCTATGACTGTAGCAATAATTGCTGGCCTGCCTGGTTGGCGCAATTGGGTTTAGATGTGACGTCATTACCCGTGGTTAATAAGCCGGGTGATTATGTTGCTCCAGTGTTAAATGACGTCGCAAACGACCTAGGTCTTTATCAAGGCTTAATCATTCTCGCGGGTACAACGGATAGTATTGCTGCATTCAATGCAACAGGCGTGGCACAAACAGGTATTGGCGTCACCTCACTAGGAAGCACCCTGGTGATAAAAATGATGGCAGATAAACCCATCGTGGATACACAACGTGGCGTTTACAGTCATCAATTTAATAATCAATGGTTAGTCGGTGGGGCATCGAATTGCGGAGCGAAGATCTTGCGTGAATATTTCACGGATTCGGAACTCGTAACATTATCTAAGCAGATGCGAACATCTCAACGGTTGGCTTATGGCTACTATCCCTTAAGTGGCAAAGGTGAACGCTTCCCCATTTTGGACCCCGATAAACCGCCGATACTGCAACCTCGTCCACCAGAAGATTATTTATTTCTACAAGGTTTACTGGAAGCATTGGCAGAGCTTGAACAAAGCGCTTATCAAACGCTCTATGAGCTGGGGGCACCAAAACTTCAGAAAATCATGACCGTCGGCGGTGGTGCAAAGAACCCACAATGGAGCGATATTCGAAAAAATATCATCGGTGTTCCGGTGGAGCGAGTCAAAAATAGTGAGGCAAGTTTTGGAATGGCTCTGCTATCATTGCGCCATTATAAAAACCATCATGCTTAAAAAGAACTTATCCTATGCGTTTCATTGAAGGCTTTCTCACCATTTTTAGCGGTATTCGCTTACTAACGACCAAAGGCATTCGTCGTTTTGCGCTGGTTCCAATTTTAATCAATATCGTTATTTTCAGTACTGCTATCTATGTGGCGAGTAAACAGTTTGATCAATTAATGGAAAGATTGCTTAGCAGTATTTCATGGCTACCTGGTTGGCTTGCCAGTGGTATCGAATGGGTACTGTGGCCGCTGTTTGCGATCATGATATTGATAGCGATTTATTACAGCTTCACCTTGTTAGCGAATCTCATTGCTGCTCCATTCAACGCCTTACTTGCCCAAAAAATAGAGCAACATTTAAGAGATGATGCCAAATTTGAGGAAGAGGGAGCGATTTTACCTCTCGTTGCCAGAACGGTTGGCAGTGAAGTCAAGAAATATGCACACATGTTCAAATGGCTAATTGCCTTATTAATTTTAACGGTGATTCCTGGGTTGAATATCATCGCACCCTTCGCATGGGTGATTTATGGCGCGTGGATGCTGGCCATCGAATATGCCGATTACACCATGGGAAATCATGGCATGTTTTTTAAAGAAGAACTACGCGTCTTACGCAAAAACCGTATGGCCGCGCTAGGGTTGGGTAGTGGATCAATGCTGATGACAATGATTCCTGTCGTTAACCTCATTGCCATGCCTGCTAGTGTTGCCGCAGGCACAGTGCTGTGGGTTAAGCGTTTATCAAACAATCAATAAATCTGCCTCTATTAATAAGAGGTGCCGAAGCCTTTATCAACTTGATAATTAAGATCTGGCAGATCAATCAGGTCATGAATAGTCGATAGTGGGCCAGCAGGGAAGAGTCTATAAAGATACTTCTTACCTCCTTTATCACTAAACTCCTGATCCATAATTTTCATGAGCTGGCGAGCATTTTTGCAATCAGAGCAATGCTCATAAAAATCTTGTACGAACTCAATCGCCTCACGACGTTCGGGACTTAATTCTATTTCCAATGCTTTAGCACGGCGTTCAACCCCTGACATCGCAGTTTCTTCATAACCTTCAGGACGTTTGCCTGGAAATACTTCTGATTCTTGAACACTTAACATTAATATATCCTCTTTTAGGTGTTTTTTCTGGTTGGCGTATCCTTAAAGTAATATATGAAATGACATATATCAAGTAATTTTAGTGAAAGTATTCTAAACGCTAAAGAAATATTTCTTTTCATGTGTTTGGGTTATGCTTATATTTAATACTCATGAATTGCGGTCAGATTTTTCATGCATTACCTTAATTTAAGTATCTCTATTGGTTTGTTATCACTGTTGCTCACAGCCTGCGAGAAGAAACCCACTGAACCAGAACACAGTGAAAAGAACAAAGATACTGATGTGGAGAAAACGGTGGAAGCACCGCCTGAGCCAGCTACAGCGCCTGATTCATCCATAACGTATGATGAAGACGATGATATGGATTATGTAGGATCCAGCAGTCAACAAAAGCCAGAGCCCATTCCTGAGCCAGAACCAGAACCAGAACCGCCCACACCGCAAGAATTACTCGCCCAGGCAGCCATAGAACGAACGATGTATACGGTTATTTATGATGGACGCTATGTGAAAATTGATTACCCAATGGGCGATGTGCCAGCTTATATGGGTGTATGCACCGATGTGGTTATCCGCTCATTACGCAGGTTAAATATCGATTTGCAAAAACAAGTGCATGAGGACATTTCAGCGAATTTCTCAAAATACCCGAATCAGAAACGCTGGGGACTCAAAAGACCTGATAAAAATATCGACCACCGTCGTGTACCCAATCTACGCGTGTTCTTTGAGCGTCATGGAGAAATATTGCCGATTACTGATCGTGGAGCAGATTACAAGCCAGGAGATATTGTGACGTGGAACCTTGATGCGGTGAAAACTCATATTGGTATCGTGTCAGAACAACGTGTTGATGACATAGACGAGGAACGTTACCTCATCGTCCATAATATTGGAGAAGGGCCCGTGTTAGAAGATATGTTATTTGCGTTTGATATTACGGGGCACTATCGCTATCCGCTACAGACTGCTGTTGTAAAGCCATAAAACTTTCACCTAATTGTACAGCATCGCCGTTCTTAGGGTCATTCACCCACTTAAGGGCAGAATTGCTCATCAACCAAACAACGGTAGAACCCATATTGAAACGTCCCATTTCTTCACCTTTTTTCAAGGTAACAGGGTGTTCCTCAAAGCGTTTCGTGGACACTTTTTTGCCTTTCGGTGGTGTAATCAAACCATCCCAGACAGTCTCAATAGCGGCAACATTCATGGCACCGACCAAAATCATCGCCATTGGGCCAAATTCCGTTTTGTAGATAGTGACCACACGCTCATTTCTCGCAAACACATTGGGAATAGTATTTACCGTAAAAGGCGCAACACTGAATAAACGACCTGGCACATGAATCTGATGCGTCAACGTACCACGACAGGGCATATGAATACGATGATAATCCCGCGGAGATAAATAGATCGTGCTAAATTGGCCATTCTGGAACAAATCAGCCAATGCCTCATCGTTACCTAATAACGTCAGCAATGAATACTCATGACCTTTGGCTTGGAAGATTGAGCCATTATTAATAGCGCCACATTCGCTAACCGTGCCATCAACAGGAGATACCAGCACATCTTTGGTATCATCAATAGGGCGTGCACTCGCTTTAAGCTCACGGGTAAAAAATGCATTAAAGGTTTTGAAATGACTAAGATCTTGCTCAGCAGCTTCCGCTAAATTGACCTTAAATTTCTTGCTAAAGAATTGAATAAAAGGAACAACCCAGCGAGATTGACGACGGGTAAGAAAGTACACGATCCGCGACAGGAAATGATGCGGTAACACGTAAAAAGGATATGCTTTTACGAGGTCTTTCATAGATAATCAATCTCTAAACTCTAAAACGTTGCCAGCCATAATACGGTATAACTTGCATGACGAACAGCACAAATGGAATAAACAAAAACCCATTAACAGCGTTACTTACCGCTAAAGACTTAATGCGTTGGGGAGCCAGTGAATTCATGCGTAATGACCTTAGTTTTGGTCATGGTATGGCAACAGCGATTGATGAAGCCGTTTATCTCGTGCTTTTTGCACTCAAGCTGCCTGTTGATACTCCTGAAACCTTCTGGGATACGCGTTTGACTGATGACGAACGAGAAGCCGTGATTGATCTACTCGTCGAGCGTGCTGAAAGCAAAAAACCAGCGGCCTATATTACCAATCAAGCATGGTTCTGCGATTTACCTTTTTACGTCGATGAACGAGCGCTAGTACCACGCTCACCAATAGGAGAGCTCATCCAACAACAATTTGCGCCATGGATAGAATTTGAAGAAACACACCGTATTCTCGATTTATGCACGGGTAGTGGATGTATTGGTATTGCATGTCTATACGCATTCCCACATGCGCAGGTTGATCTTGCAGATATTTCCCAAGATGCACTTGATGTCGCCGAGATGAATATTGAACGTCATGGAGTAGGGCAATCAGTTACAACCTGCTTAGGTGACGGCTTGTCAGCCTGTGAAGATAATCAATATGATCTTATTGTCTGCAACCCACCGTATGTCGATGAAGAGGACATGTCATTACTCACCGACGAGTTCAAGCATGAACCCGCCATGGCGCTAGAATCAGGGAATGATGGACTAGACTTTACGCGCACTCTTCTCGGCGAAGCAGCAAATTATCTAACAGAAGAGGGCGTAATCATTGTCGAAGTAGGGAATAGCCAATACGCTCTACAAGAGGCATATCCCGAAGTACCTTTCCATTGGTTCGAATTTGAGAAGGGTGGACATGGGGTTTTTTTACTGACAAAACAGCAGTTAGAGATGTTTTTCTCATAAGTAACTTTAAATTCTTGGGTCGGATGACATTACATTTATCCGACCTAAATATACAATCGCTAGCATAGGAAAAGGACTGAAGCTATTCCTTATCCCCAAATGGATCTTTAGAAACCAGAAAAGAAATCATCACAGCGCGATCCTGCGCACTTTGTTCATGCATCCAGGTACGAACCAACTTCAAACGTGAATAATTCTCCGCTCCCAACTGCTCTTCAAAACGAGCCTCACGGGTATTCCGAACGGTAGTTTCTTGAATCTGCTGTTGATACTCATCTGAAAAAATCTGGTTAAGCTTATCCGCAACACCTTTTTCAACCAAAAGATCCCATTCGCCCTTATCGAGCCAAATACCCGCAGCAGCGCCAGACCAATCAAGTTTATGCTCAGTATCGCTAGAAATACGAAACTTCGTCATAATGGCGCCCGTTTCAGGGCATAACAAGGCATTCTTACTTTCAACGGCATCTACCTCAACGCCAATTTCATCAACAACAGCGGGCTTAATCGCTTGTTTACCGTGCCATTGCATATAATCATCAAGCTTCAACCAATGCCCACCGCAGTGATCACAGACGTGGCAATTCAAAGAACCTGAAAGTGTAGAAGGGGTTAAAGTGCCCGTTTGGCATGCCGTGCATTGCATAGATCACACATCCTGAGAAATAAGAGGCGTGATTATACCCAGATGCTCAGAAATCTGCGATATCCAGTATTTTAGTATGTGGCAAAAAGATTCAGAGTAAACTATGAAAATAATCAGTTCGATCTACTTCTATCTTTTTTTTCAGCTCTTTTTTTCTTCTTCCGCTCGTTTTTCTCAGTTACGATCTTGATGACTTCTTCCTTCGTTAAACTCGGGTGCTTAGCAAGCAGCTCCTCAACCCTTTGATCGAATTTGGGCATTAGTAAACCTCATACATTGTAAAAATAAATAATTCAGGAGCCTTCTCGCACTCCAAATTGAATAGCACATACTACGCACTACGCCATCAAATGAAAGATAGCTATCTAAAAAAGGTATCCCGCAAATGTCTATCAAAATTCATCATGGCCCACCTGGTACTAGTAAAACCTCGGACGTAATTGCTAACGATCTCCCTAAAGTCGTAGATGAAGGGCGCTTACTTATTACCAATATTCACGGCTTGGATGATGTGGAATGAGCTTACCTACGGGGAGCGATTGAAGAGTGTTGATAAAAATATATAGCATTATTCTTATAAAATAAGATAAAAATACTCCTCTCGCCTAATTATTTGATACAATATATCCATTAAGCCAAAATAAATAGGGGAAAATAGTGGAAAAATTGTCTCTCAAGGAGCTTCTAATTACGGATTTACCTCCTGCATTTGTGCGCAAGCTAATGAAAGAGTTAGATGTTGCTTACTCGTCTGCTTCATCAAAAGTTAATGATGACCCTGATATTGGAGAAACTGAGGCTGCATATCTGTTAGGGCATTATAGGAGGTCTATATGTGAAACCACTTTTCGTACACTGTCAGAAGAACAAGGACTGATAGCAAAAACAATTACACCTGAAACAGGAGGGTGCAGGCATGTACAGGTAAGCACAAGTAATTTTAATATATCACTGTGTCATGTGCGTAACCCTATGGAGTTCCCGAGTTTTTCTCAAGCACGTCAACAAAATTCGGAAATAAATGAACTTATTAGCCAGCAACAGCTGTTTGCTTCTGAGGTTAGATCGCTTAATGATAAGGCTTACGTTGTTATAGTTCATTCAGAATACTCAGGAAAACCAAGTGAGTTTGGCTACGCTAGCATAGGTTTTCCAAATACAAAATTTACTGACTGGATAGATCAGCCTGTCGATTTATTAGATATAATGGATGTGCAAGCGCTCCGGTTCCAGAAGCCAGAAGGCATACAAAATGAAGTTCAACACGCTATCCCTAAATGGAAAACAACAAAGAATGATGATGAGAAAAAGGAAAATGCCTGATGTCCGTTGGTGTTTCTAGTTTCATTGGTAGTCGATTAACTCAAGCAAGAAAGGCTAGAGGTTTAATGTCAATAAGCCTCGCAGAACTGGTTAATGTTTCTCAACCTACAATTTCCTTATATGAAAAAGGGACTCAAAAACCAAAACAAGAGACGCTGGATTCTTTAGCCGTAGCACTTAATGTTCCTGTTAGTTTCTTTTTAAAGGATTACTCTATTGATAAGCCAGAACGTTTATTTTATCGTTCGATGAGTGCTGCAACGAAGGCAGCAAGAGCGCGTGCAGAAGCTAGATATGAATGGTATTTAGAGATCATAGATTATTTATTGGAATTTTTTGACTTTCCAGAACTAAACATACCTGATCTGGATGTACCTAGTGACTTTAGGGAGTGCGATGAGAAAACAATAGAGTGTATTGCCGAACAATTACGCCAATATTGGTTATTAGGAAATGGGCCAGTTCCTAATATGGTGCAGACTTTAGAAAGTAATGGCATAGTGACATGGCGAACGCTAATGGGCACTAAAACCTTAGATGCCTTTTCTGATTTTAGAGAGCCACATTCATTCGTAGTGCTTTCTTCCGATAAGGAAAACTACTTTCGTTCTAGATCTGACGCAGGTCATGAGCTAGGGCATTTAATACTTCACCGCAATATTAATAAGAAAAACTTAAAAACGACCTCAGATTTTAAGTTATTGGAATATCAGGCGAACTACTTTTCAGGTGCATTTCTCCTACCTGCGTCATCTTATGGTAGTAACTTTAAAAGCGCACCATCTCTCGAAGTATTTCGCTCATTAAAGCCCGTTTGGAATACGAGTATTGCAATGCAAATCATGCGAAGTAAACAACTTGGAGTGCTGGATGAATACCAAGAAAAGCGTTTATGGATAAACCTTTCTCGTCGAGGTTGGAAAAAAGGTGAGCCATTAGATGACACTACCCCTGTAGAGTGTCCTAATTTAGTTCAACAAAGTATTAAAATGTTACTCGATGAAGGTGTTAAAACACGTGAGCAAATTGAAATGGATTTGAGATTAAACCCTACTGATATTGAAAAACTTGGTGGGTTGCCAGAAAATTATATAAGTGGCTTAGAGTCCAAAATAGAACCTAAATTGAAGTATACAAATTCAAAAATACTTCCTTTTAAAAGATAATTAAGCCCTAGCTGCTTTGTATAACCATGAGGAAAGAGAGCAGGGCGTAACGTCTTTAATGGTAGTAAGCAAGGTAAAACCCACAGCAATTCCCGCTCAAGCTAAAACCATTGTATAATCATCGACTTCAAAAATCAGCAACTGTGCTAAATCGTGCGTCTAAAAAAGAATCCACTCCCCAACCCCGGCTCTCTGAGCTTCCGCAAGACT
>CACVAY010000125.1 GCA_902727985.1 uncultured Thiotrichaceae bacterium
CCTTGAGCACCAGCAGGGCCTTGAGCACCAGCAGGGCCTTGAGCACCACCGAATGCAGCGATTAGCTCAGCGCGATCCGCACGGCCATTGCTGTTTGTATCGAACCCTTCACGAGCAAATACTTGATCAAAACCGATACCATCTTGCCCAGTTGCACCAGTATCGCCTTTTGCACCAGCTACTTCGGTATCACCTTTGTTACCAAACCCTGCAAAACCACCAAAAGAATTACTTTTAGAAGAGGAGTCGGCAGAATCAAACGAGAAGCTTGAATCTCCTTTGCTTGAATTGTTGTTGGTAAGATTCTGTAAAGAATTACCACCAGAATTTCCCAGAACATTCTGAAAACTATGTGAGGCAGAAGATTTACCTTTTCCTCCTTGAAAAGCCTCTGCATCGCTACCTTTATAACCAAAGCCAAGCGAACCTCCGCTTTTTGAAATATCAAATGTCATTTTTTTCTCCTAAAATGGCTATGAATTAAGAATCGACCATTTGCAGAATAATTGGAAATCAATTAAAGAATGACAATCAAGCCCAAGTGGGAAAGTGACTTTTTGAACCAGCAACGTGCGTAGCTGTGAAAACACTCATCTATTTGATAAGCTATTCATCCTTGAAAATTACAATCCATTGTATCTCGCAGCAAATGATCATGTGCTCAAACATGTCGAAACAACCTTCATCCACCTTTCACACATAACCACAATAAATGATTGAGAAGAAAGCCATGTCTGACATCAAGACAAACAGGTTTCTATCAATGACAAGCGGCATTTCAGGTGTTTGGAGTACCCAAATCATGCTTATTTAGCACGCAACCAGCATTTTGAAGTGCCATAATTTACTCAAAAAAAAGCCTGATCAAAAGATCAGGCTTGGTATTACTAAAAAGGACTTACGCGAGTACGAACACTAGACTCCTTGATAATAGATATTTTGTGGATGATTCGAATCCGCAAAGAAATACCAACGCTCCGCCAACAAACCAACATATTGAACCGCAGCTGCGATAATCAGTGCAATCATTGCTGTCTCAGCCATACCCAAGATCAGGAATATTACAGGAACAACAAATGTGAGAACTAAAAAGCCCCACTTGATCAACGAAATGAAACCGTCTGATTTTCCATGGAAATATTCACGGGTATTGTATGAACCACCCATTGCACCTTGGGATTTCTGAACAATTTTCTTATGCCGAATACCAATCGCAGTCGTTGGGGTTGATTTCGGTTTAATACGCAAATTACGAATCAAAGCACTAATACGTGTAATCGCCGCAAGAACGGTAAATAAGATAGCACTCCAAGCAAAGAACTGAACCATCTCAGGTTTTACAAATGACGCATAAACGGTCGCTGCTGTATAACCTGACGCCATACCCAGCATGATGAAATTAACGACAGTTAACGGAGTTGCCCATTCTTGCAAGAATTTAATACAAGCATAGATCATACCAGTACAAATCCAAAGTGTGATACTCAAACCGATACCAAGCAAACCAATGACCAGTGAGAATTGAACCAGCATATCTTCCGTCTCTAGCAGGATGAAATCCCAGCTAAAGAAATGAATCACACCATATAAAAGCGCGCCAACACCAAATGCAGGTAAGGCTATAACTTCACGAGATAACCAAGAGGTTTTCCATTGCGTAACGGTACGCATAGCTCTTTCTGGATGACCAAGATGGAAGAAAGAGGCGAATAATGCCAAACCAACAAATACCAAAACAACGCCTGTTCCATAAGCAAAAAATTCAGGCGTTAGTTCTGTCTGTACAATACCAGCTGTTGTTAGCAACTGAACGAAAACAAGCGCAATAAACATGCCTTGTCCAACCCCAAGAAGGGTTGTTAAAAATATAACTGAGAATGCGGGATGCATAAGTAATTCCTTTATTAAATCCAGCTAGCGTCTTCAAGCGTAGCGTCATCAGCACCAGGTTTCGTGAAGTTCTCACCTTTGAGCGGATTATCAACACGCTTAAGGTCGTTAGACTCAAGGTTGATCTTCTGTTTCTTGCGCGGTAAATAATGGTTAGCAGGTTTAGTACCCCATTCAGGCATTAGCTGATAACCACCTTCTTCACGAATGAGACGAGAAGCCTCTGAGTTTTCATCATGCACATCTCCAAAGATTCGGGCGCTTGTCGGACATGCAAGAACGCAAGCTGGCTTACGACGATCTTCAGGTAAGCTTGTGTCATAAATACGATCCACACAAAGCGTACATTTTTTCATCACTTTCTGGCTTTCGTCAATTTCACGTGCGCCATAAGGGCATGCCCAGGAGCAATACTTACATCCCACACATTTATCGTAATCGACCAAAACGATACCGTCTTCGGCACGTTTGTAACTCGCGCCCGTTGGGCATACCGGTACACAAGGAGGCTCTTCACAATGCAAACATGACTTAGGAAAGTGAATCGTTTCCGTATCCGGATACTCACCGACCTCAAACGTCTGCACTCTGTTGAAAAATGTACCAGTTGGATCTTTACCGAAGGCATTAAAGTCAGTCATCGGACCAGCCTCGCCAGAGGTATTCCATTCTTTACACGATGTCACGCAAGCGCTACAGCCTACACATACGTTTAAATCGATAATTAATGCTAACTGGGTCATTATTTGCTCCCTGTTGTTTTCGCAGAAACTTTCTTCAATAAACCTTTGAAGAAACCACTTCCAGAACGATACGCCATTGGGCCTTTTGGATAAGCCATCATACCCGGCTTACGCGGTGCGGTATCGAAGCTTGGTGAAGTCATTTCAGGTTCATCGTCTTCTGCTTTGTAAACCTTCACACGTACGTCATACCATCCAGCCTGTCCTGTCACCGGATCAGAGTTAGAAATAGTCCCTTCGCGCGTACGACAAGGTAACTCTTCTGCAATCAAATGATTTAACAAGAAACCTTTATTGGATTCGTTGGCTTCTTTTTCCAAGCCCCATGCACCTGACGCCTTACCAATCGCATTCCATGTCCACACCGTACCCGGCTCAACCGCTTCTGAGAATTGGCAAATACAACGCACTTTACCGTGCATGGACTCTACCCATACCCAATCGCCATCTTTGAAACCATGCTCGTTACCCACGCTAGGATGCATGTGTAAGAAGTTATGCGCATGAATCTGACGTAACCACGCATTCTGTGAATCCCATGAGTGATACATTGCCATCGGACGCTGTGTAATCGCACTCAGTGGATATTCACGACGATTCGTCATTTCCACTTCAAGTGGCTCGTGATACATCGGTAGTGGATCGAAGTACGTTTCCACACGATCACGTAGGTGTTCAGGTGGTTGTTTGCCTGCACGTTTTCCCTGTGCAGCACGACGGAATTCCATAAAGATTTCCGAGTACAAATGAATTTGAATCGGATCAGAGAAGCGCGTCAAGCCGTGATGTTGTGCCCACTCTAAATAACCTTCATTCCAGTTACGCATGTACTGGTATGAGGGTGGCAGCTTGTGTTGGTATACACAATTGTTGTTTGCGTACATTTCCCACTGATTCGGGTTAGGCTCACCTTTCATGGATTTCTCGCCTGACTTACCCCGCCAGCCTGCAAGAAAACCAATACCAGAACCAGGGGCTGTTTCATGATTGATAATAAAATCAGGATAATCGCGATACTTGCGCTTGCCCTCTTCTGTCACGAATGGCTTAAGGCCAAGACGTGAACCAAGCTCGATAATCACTTCCTGGAAAGGCTTACATTCACCTGTTGGTGGCAGAATCGGCACACGAACAGAATCGACTGGACCATCGTATTCAGAGATAGGACGATCAAGCATCGACATTACATCGTGACGTTCAAGATATGTGGTATCTGGAAGCACGATATCAGCAAACTCGACTGTTTCAGATTGGAATGCATCACAAACGATAATAAATGGAATCTTATATTCACCATCTTCATTTTTATCAACCAGCATATTACGTACTTCGCTGGTATTCATGGATGAGTTCCAAGCCATGTTTGCCATGAAGAGCAACAAAGTATCAATAGAATGTGGATTACCACGCCATGCATTGGTGATCGCATTGTGCATCAAACCATGTGCTGACAACGGGTGCTCCCATGAGAAGCCTTTATCCAAACGTACAGGCTCACCTTGATCATCCACAAACAAATCATCTGGAGATGCGGGAAAGCCCAGAGGCATGCCATTCAGTTCAGTATTGGGCTGAACATCATCTGGACCTTTGGGCGGTTTCGGGCATGGCGGAATGGGACGTGGGAATGGTGCTTTATGACGGAAGCCACCAGGACGATCAATCGTACCCAACAACGTCATCAGGATTGTCATATTACGGATAGAATGGAAACCATTCGAATGTGCGGCCAAACCACGCATGGCGTGGAACGCAACAGGATTACCAGTTACTGAATCATGTTCCTCACCCCAGGCATCTGTCCAAGCAATCGGTAATTCGATTTTTTGATCACGTGCGGTAACACCCATCTCATGGGCGAGACGTGTAATCGTGTCAGCAGGAATACCTGTGATCTCAGAGGCCCATTCTGGTGTGTAGCTTTCTAGACGGTCTGCAAGCAGTTGGAAGGCAGTTTTAACTTTTGTGCCATCGACATCATACTCACCAAATAGATAAGGATCCGCATTACGGTTTTGACTGGAAACAGGCTCACCTGAAGTACGATCCCACCAAACTTTGTTTTGCGGATCAATGCAGGATTCACGTCTGTCCTCTGTCGTGCGCACAAATAAGCCATAATCATCATGCGCTTCATCGTTATTCACTAATTCCGCAGAATTGGTGTATTTGATCAAGAAATCACGATCAAACAACCCTTCTTTCACAATCACATGATTCAAAGCCATGAACAACGCGCCATCTGTCCCTGGACGTATGGGCACCCATTCATCAGCAATCGCCGAGTAACCTGTTCTTACCGGGTTAATCGAAATAAACTTACCGCCATTGCGCTTAAAATGTGCCATTTCAATTTTAAGCGGGTTTGAGTGATGGTCTTCTGCTGTACCGATCATAATGAAGAGCTTCGCTCTCTCAAGATCAGGGCCACCAAACTCCCAGAATGAACCGCCGATGGTGTAAATCATGCCAGCAGCCATATTGACTGAGCAGAAACCACCATGTGCTGCGTAGTTAGGTGTGCCAAAGTGTTTTGCAAACAGACCTGTCAGAGCCTGCATCTGGTCACGACCGGTGAACAGTGCGAATTTCTTTGGGTCTGTCTCACGAATATTTCGTAGACGATCTTCAATAATCGAGAATGTTTCATCCCAAGTGATCGCTTCGTATTCACCCGCTCCCCTTTCACTACCGGCTTTACGTCGTAAAGGCTGAGTCAAGCGCGCAGGTGAATACTGCTTCATGATGCCTGAAGAGCCTTTAGCGCAAATAACGCCTTTGTTTAGAGGGTGATCGGGGTTTCCTTCTATGTAACGGACTTCTCCGTCCTGGAGCGTTACGTTGATTCCGCAACGACATGCACACATGTAACATGTTGTGCTTTTGACCTGTGTATTCTTTCTTTCGTGGGATGCTGACATAAGCGTATCATTCCATTTATGCAATGGCGCGAAAGTATATGCCTAAGTACGTTAGAAAACAATAATATTCCGATACCCTTAATAACCAATAACACCAAGAAATATTTATTTTCAAATCATAACGTTAAATATAATTATTTTTAATAAAACTCATCAGCAACACATGGGAATATTCTATCCATTAATAAGTTATTTTTATTACAAATCATAAAATTTTCTACTATCTTTATCAACCCAAGTTGATAGCAATACAAAAAATAGACAGTATTACCAAGCATTAGAAGAAAATACCGCTATTGATTTGGCAAGGAAAGATTAACAGCAACCCCATCACTACTTTCTATTTCAAGAATGGCTGCAGTACGCCTACCAAGGCTGACATTAGGTGCCCCCTCTGATGTATACAAAATAGTTGAACGCGTATGGGGAGGAATAATATGTAGGAAAGCAGAACCACCAGACATTACATATAAAGGATAGCGTTTATAAGAAGCGTCCAGCATCCAACCTGTAATCTTTACCTTCGCAGGCTTAGCAGTTGGGTTAGCTATTTCGAAAGAACTCTCTAAATGATGACGAACACCTTTTTTGCTTACACGAGAACTATGCAGCTTAACCTGCATCTCATTCACTGAGGCATGCTCAACACGAACAGGGAGGCCAGCCATACCCGGAGCAGACGCATCAGCAGCGGGATTGTCCGCACTGTGTGAACTGCCCGTGGGTTTTAGTCCAGAAATAATCAGCCAGCTACCTGCATCCATACGTCGACCTCTATCACCATAGGTCTTGCCATAACCGGTTGGATAACCAAGTACGGGATGACAAGACTGGTAAAGTGCTGGATTCTTTTTCCACAAACCAAAATAGTCATTCATTGTATTGGCAGTGAGAAGACGTCGATGACTCTTCGAACGACACTCTCGACTTTGACCGTTATAAGCTAAGTCGCAGGCTGAGACCTTGGACAATGTATTATTAACAACATCGACTGTCGAAAGCACACCTTTTTGTTTTTCACTTTGTGCACTGTAAACCCCCGTTTCTACCTGAAATGTATAATTTTTGTATCCATTCCGCAACCAACGCTCATGACAAACATTATAAATCAAAGTCGAGCCTGGATATTTCACAACCCCCTTGATGTCGTCCATTGCATCAGGAACAGAATTTCCAACAGATGAACAAGAGCTAAGCATGCCAATAAACACCGCAAAACTAGCAGCTCTGATTACTTTTTGAATTATCATTATTATTTAAAGCCTTCCAACAAGCCCTTCGGATGATACTTCCTCGACAATGCTTAATAATTAAACAAAAGAGGCAATTTATTATTATTTCACCACGTACCATAGATTTATAAAAAATACTTATCAAGTGTTTTTTATAAATCGTCGTATACACACAACACATTACTAGATATTGAAAGTCCCCCACAACTCCATCATAATGCCCTCCCGTGTAAGACTGACGCTTTAACATGCCATCATCAGATCAAACAATAACCACCATAATAGCGACACTTGGAGAGTTTCTCTCAAGCGACCAACTCCTTACTTCCGAAGAAGAATTACGCCCCTACGAATGCGATGGCTTATCTGCCTATAAACGCGTACCACTAGCCGTTACCTTACCGAATACGATTGAGGAAGTGCAAAAAATCATGCGTATCTGTAGCGCGCGCAACATTCCAGTTGTAGCCAGAGGCGCTGGAACAGGATTATCTGGTGGTGCGCTACCCGATGAAAACGGTATTATCCTTGGACTCTCTCGCTTTAATCAGATTCTTGAGATTGATGAAGAAAACCAACTGGCTCGCGTACAGCCAGGTGTTCGCAATCTTGCAATAAGCCAAGCCGCAGCACCTTATGAGCTTTTTTATGCACCTGACCCCTCTTCGCAAATTGCCTGCTCAATTGGCGGAAATGTGGCGGAAAACTCAGGCGGTGTACATAGCTTAAAGTATGGACTTACTGTTCATAATGTTCACGCTATCACTATCATCACTTCGGATGGAGACCTTGTCACTATGGGGTCTGCAGCATTAGATCGTGCTGGCTATGACCTACTTGGCTTGATGACAGGCTCAGAAGGCATGCTTGGCATTATCGTCGAAATCGTAGTTCGCTTACTTCCCAAGCCCAAAGAAACGGTTGTTCTTCTTGCCGCATTCAATAGCAACAGTGAAGCAGCTTCTGCGGTAGCCGCCATTATAGGCGCAGGCATTATCCCTGCTGGTTTGGAGATGATGGATAAACTCTCCATACAAGCGGCTGAAGATTTTGCACACGCAGGTTATCCTACAGACGCCGAAGCGATTCTGCTCTGTGAACTTGATGGTAGCTCGATTCAGGTCGTCGAAGAAAAGGATCGTGTCACCGAATTATTTAAATCACATAACGCTACTTCAGTCCAAACCGCTACAACAGCAGAAGAACAAGCGAGACTCTGGGCCGGACGGAAATCCGCATTCCCAGCCGTGGGTAGAATCTCACCTGACTATTATTGCATGGACGGCACCATTCCTCGCATGGAACTACCCGCCGTTTTAGACAAAATCAGCGACCTCTCAACTATCTATGATTTACGTGTCGCCAATGTTTTCCACGCTGGTGACGGCAATTTACACCCACTCATCCTTTATGATGCGAACAATCCTGGTGAATTTGATCGTGCCGAAGAATTTGGTAGTGAAATCCTCAAAACCTGCGTAGACGCAGGCGGCACGATCACAGGTGAGCATGGCGTTGGCTCAGAGAAAATTGACCAAATGTGTTATCAGTTTTCTGATGATGAATTAGAATTTTTCCATGCGATCAAGGACGCATTCGACCCTAAAGGCTACCTTAATCCAGGAAAAGCGGTACCAACCTTGCATCGCTGTGCTGAATTAGGCCAAATGCACGTCCATAACGGCGAATTACCGCATCCAGACATTCCGAGATTCTAGTCAATGAGTAACAATACAACACAGCAATTCCTGGAAGAGCAGGTTCAGGATGCGCTTGAAAACGAGCAAGCACTCAATATTCAAGGCTTTGGCAGCAAACGCTTTTATGGCAATACCTCCATCGATGGAAAGACTTTAGATACGAGCATACATTCCGGCATCGTGACGTATGTTCCGTCTGAATTGTGTATTACCGTAAAAGCTGGCACACCTTTAAAAGAACTTGAGGCGGCACTGGAAAAAAACAACCAAATCCTTCCTTTTGAGCCACCCCATTTTGGTGAAAACTCAAGTATCGGTGGGATCATCGCCACTGGCATGTCCGGCCCTCGACGCGCTTATAGCGGCTCAGTGCGTGACGCCATCCTTGGAGTAAAGATCATTAATGGCTTTGGCAAAACCGTCAGTTTTGGCGGCCAAGTCATGAAAAACGTCGCTGGCTATGATGTTTCACGTTTATTGGTTGGCTCCTTAGGAACGCTAGGCGTCATTCTGGAATTATCTATCCGCGTTATCCCTAAACCAGAAGTCGAAAAAACAGTCATTTTGCCGAGCAACCAAAGTGACGCGATTAAGTACTTCAATAGTATTCGTAAAGCAGGTTTACCCATCAGTGCAACCTGCCATGTGGATGAAGAAGTCCATATTCGCCTCGCAGGATCCAATACTCATATCAATCATCTGATTGAGAAAAAACATTGGCACTGTATGGATGGAGCAGATGCATTCTGGGAAAGTATTCGTAACCAGACACATACTTTTTTCTCAGACAGCGACAAACCGCTGTGGAGAATGTCGGTAGCCGCAGCTTCTTCACCAAGTGTACAGCTTGATAATCACCAACTCGTTGAGTGGGGTGGCGCTTTACGCTGGATTAAAAGCAAATCACCGCCTAATGTTATTCAAGGCGTTGCTAAAAAACGTGATGGTGAAGCCATCCTCTTCAATGGTGAGATGGCTGGCGTGGATGCTTTCCCCTCACCTGAAAAGATCATGTTTGAACTGCACGAACGTCTCAAGCGTAAATTAGATCCGAAGGGTATTTTCAACCCTGACCGCATGTACAAGGGCCTTTAGTATTCATGGAAACGCATCTCTCACCCGAACATAAAGACACATCGGATGGCAAACTCGCCGAGTCTATTCTGCGCAAATGCGTACACTGTGGTTTTTGTAATGCCACCTGCCCAACCTATCAATTATTAGGTGATGAAAATGATGGTCCACGTGGTCGCATCTACTTAATGAAGCAAATGCTTGAAGGCAATGACGTCGAAGAGAAAACATTACTGCACCTTGATCGCTGTCTTACTTGCCGTAGCTGTGAAACCACTTGCCCATCAGGTGTAGAGTACTCAAAGTTACTCGAAGTTGGACGCAAGGTGGCCGAAGAGAAGATTCAGCGCCCTACACAGCAACTACGACTACGCAAGATACTACGCAAAACCTTGCCTAACTCAGAGCGTTTCAAAATGCTCGTGAAATCAGGCCAACTGTTTAAACCGTTTTTGCCTAAGTCACTGAAAAAGAAGATCCCTGAAAGATCAACGCCGAGCGCCTGGCCAACCTCTCAACACACACGGAAGATGCTTATTCTTGATGGCTGCGTGCAACCCGCAATTCGCCCACAAACCAACTCCGCTGCGGCTAATGTTTTAGATAAACTTGGTGTCAGTGTCATAAAGGCAGATAAAGCAGGCTGCTGTGGCGCTGTTAGCTTACACCTTAGTGCAGAAGAAGAAGCATTAGCGGCAATGAAGCGCAATATTGATGCATGGTGGCCTGAAATCGAAGCAGGTGCTGAAGCCATTATCATGACGGCAAGCGGTTGCGGTGTAACAGTCAAAGAATATGCCCACCATTTGCGCGATGACGTAGAATATGCCGAAAAAGCACAACGTGTATCAGATCTCACGAAAGACATCGCTGAGATTTTATTAGCAGAAGAGGATATCAGCTCCGCCACAACTCCGAAAACATTGGCATGGCATCCGCCTTGCACCTTGCAACATGGGCAAAAAATTACAGGTGTTGTTGAAGCTTTACTGACCAAAGCTGGACATACACTCGTCCCCGTTCAAGATCAACACCTGTGCTGTGGTTCTGCAGGCACCTACTCCATCCTACAAACTGATATTTCACAACAGCTACAAGTGAATAAGCTCAAACACCTAACCGCTAACAAACCTGAAATGATTGTGACAGCAAACATTGGCTGTCAAACACACCTTCAAGAAGATGCCGATATTCCCGTCATTCATTGGATTGAATTGTTTACCGATTAACTCCTTGGCTATAAAGACTATTTAGTATCCACCTCATAATGGGGTAGATACGCGTTCTCATAATTCCCCAAAACATATTGACCAATGTGAAGTCTATGCATCAGCCTCTTCATAAGCTTCTGACGCTTCCATCCAACTCATCTCTATGGTTTCTAATTCCGCATCAACGTCAGACTTCTCTTTTAACAAAGCCTTAAGTTCATCCTTCTTGGCATGTTCATAGATATCAGATGAAGCCAGCTTCTCTTGTAGTTGCTCCTGTTGACCAGCAAGCTTCTCCATCTTTTTTTCAAGTGACTTGATTTCGTTACGCAATGGCTGCAAAGCTTTGCGCCTTTTTGCATCAATACGTCGCTGATCTTTTTTGGAAACCGCAGGTGCCTCAACAAACCCACCAACGGGCTGATCCGCTTTCTCATTGGCCTTATTGTTTTCTTGTAGCCAACGCGCATAATCTTCAAGATCACCGTCATAACTGATCACATTACCATCAGCCACCAAAAGCAATTCATCCGTCACCGTCCTCAGCAAGTGTCGGTCATGAGATACCACCACCAAAGCGCCTTGGAACTCCTGCAAAGCAATCGTCAAGGCATGACGCATCTCTAAATCCAGATGGTTTGTCGGCTCATCCAGTAAGAGCAAATTCGGTTTTTGATAAACCAATAAGGCCAACGCTAACCTTGCCTTTTCTCCACCTGAGAAAGGAGCAACCGCTTCGTCAACACGCTCACCTTTAAAACCAAAACCACCAAGAAAATCTCGTAATGTTTGCTCGCGGGTTTTCTTATCCAAACGCCTAACATGCGCCAAAGGAGATTCTTCAGGATCTAAATAATCAAGCTGATGCTGCGCAAAATAACCAATCTTTACATTCTGTGATTGCCAATGGTCAGCCTTAATCGCAGGCAACTCCTCGGCAATGAATTTGATTAATGTGGACTTACCCGCACCATTGGGCCCAATGAGACCAACCCGATCACCGGGCATAAGCTGCATTTCAACATCATCAATGATTGGCACTCCATCATAACCAATACTCGCATTTTTGGTTTGAAACAAGCGATCAGGCAAAGACGCTAACTTAGCAAATGAAAAATGAAATTGTGAATCAACATGCGCCGGGGCAATCTCCTCCATGCGCTCTAAGGCTTTTAAACGACTCTGTGCCTGTTTCGCTTTGGTGGCTTTCGCACGAAAGCGATCGACAAAACTCTGCATCTTGGCAATATCATCTTGCTGCTTCACATAGGCACTTTGTTGTTGCGCCAAATGCTCCTGACGCACACGTTCAAAAGCGGAGTAGTTCCCCGTATATAATTTGATTTTTCCATGTTCGATATGTGCAATATGCCCAGTAATCGTATCGAGAAATTCACGGTCATGTGAAATCAGCAATAAACTGCCTTTGTAATCCAATAACCAGTTTTGTAACCAGATAACGGTATCTAAGTCCAAATGATTGGTTGGCTCATCCAAGAGCAAAAGATCAGACCGACACATCAAAGCTTGCGCTAAATTCAAACGCATGCGCCAACCACCTGAGAATGTTGTTACAGGAAGTTGTAATTGCTTTTGCGTAAAACCTAGACCTCGTAGAAGCATCGTTGCTCGAAGTTCTGCGCTATAACCATCAATGCTCTCAAACTCAGCAAGTAAATGTGCTAAGGCCTCGCCTTCAGCAACATCCATTTTCTCACGACAATTAACAAACTCTTCATCGCCCTGCAAGGCATATTCCAAAGCAGACACATCAACATTAGGTGTTTCCTGCTTAACATGTGCGATCACCCACTCAGGAGGCAAACTCACATCACCTTCATCAGCTTCCAACTCCCCCATAATCATAGCAAACAGCGATGATTTCCCCGTTCCATTCGCTCCCGTTAACCCTACACGATGCCCTGCATGCACACTGAAAGATGCTTTTTCGATGAGTAAGCGTGGCCCACGACGTAATGACACATTGGAGAATTGCAACATAAGGATGTCTCTATTAATCAGAGTTTTTGTTTGAGAATAAGGCGGATGATTTTTTAAAAAGGCAGTGTACATGAAGTGTATGAGAATCGCTGAAAATCATTTCCCTAACCCTTTTACCCCTTACGGATAAATGAAAATACGCGAGGAGCAGGTTACAATCTGTCTCATTGATTCTTGAACCTGATGACCTATGAAAGCTGAACTCCAATTTTTGATGACCACCACTGATACCGACGCCTTTCTTGCATTCGCAAAAGATCACGTTGATAGCATTGAAGCAGAGCATTTTGTGATAGGAGATTGTGAAATCTTGTTCACCCCTTCACGACTCATTGATAACACCCTCATTGTTGGCAGCATTATGATTAATTCTGGTGGTATTGATGATGGACTGAAAGATCAAACACGTGCAAACAACACCTATCGCAGCCTACGCAACTGGATCAAAAAGAATTATTACAGCCGCTTAAGCACATGGACTGTTGGCAATGAAGCTAAAATGGGAAGAACCCGCAACCACTGGTTAGGTCCTGATGCAAAACAATGGAAGGAAACGACAGAGAATACTGAAATGCGCTTATCAGAGGGCAGTCAGGTGATGTTTGATATCGCCCCTGAATTTGCATCCATGGGGGGTATTGAACCAACAGACGAGAAATTCAAACCGCGAAACTAGCCTAAATGATTGTCAATAAAGAGTTAAGCCTTCTCTGAAAAGACGGCTTAACTATAAAAATATTTGAATAAAAGAAAACTCAGTTTTCAACAACCTGATTGATACCTTCAAAATCTAGTATCTCAATTTGTGATGCAGAGTTCACAATGTAGCCTTTGGCTTGAAGGTGCTTGAGAGTTCGACTAAGTGTTTCGGGTTGCAAGCCTAAATAACTCGAAAGATCCGTTTTAGTCATCGGCAAATGAATCGACGTGCCTTTGATATATTTACTGCCTTCCAGCTTTTTATAAAGCTCGGTAATAAAGCTAAGTACACGCTTATCTGCCGTCTCATCACGTCGTAATAAACAGCTATATTCATCATGATAGATTCGTTCCCCCATACGCATAAACATTTCATGCTGCAAGGAGGGGTGTTCGGCACATAAGTGTTCGAGCTTCTCGAAAGGAACCTCGCAAAGCCATGTTTTTTCCAGTGCAAATACATCACAAGGATGTTTTTTGATAGCAATTGTTTCAATCCCAACCAAATCACCGGGGAAATAAAAGCCTACCACTTGATGACGACCATCTGCATTGGTAGTTTGTGATTTAGCAGCACCACTCTGAATAACGTACAAAGAAGTGACCGTGTCACTACGCTTAAAAATACGCTCACGCGCATCGAATGAATCACTGGTTTTTACAATTTCATTGAACTCTTCACTATCCTCATCCATACCAGCAGAAATACATAGATGCTCAATATCACAATGCCCACAATCTTGCTTAGATTGAACAAGGCGTATATTGGGATTTGAAGATAGTGTCTTTTTCATAAACCGCTCAAAAAATTAAGCATAACGAATAGATTATTAGTCACATCTATGTTACGCCGATAAAAATGACTGTATAAGAACACAGCTATTTATTGACGTTAGCACTAATCCAAAATAATGTAAAACACTCTTGATATAGATTAATAA
>CACVAY010000126.1 GCA_902727985.1 uncultured Thiotrichaceae bacterium
CGAACCTCCACACAAACTTATTTGCTTGTCTTGTTAATCAGCTCACAGATGCTTCGATCTGTGTGGTCTGCGACGTTGTTGCCGTGTCGAGGATGCGCATTATAGGGGGATTTTTTTTTGCGTCAACACTTTTTCTAATTTTTTATTGAATTTTTTTCCAAAAAAAACCAGACTCTTGATTTGCAAGGAAAATCCGTTCATCTTTACATTTCATACCAGCACAAAGAGCCTCCATTGCCAGCTCTTCATGGTTATTATTTTCACTCAAGTGCATGCCAATCAAATATTGCAACTTGCTCGTATCAATGAACTCCAATATTTTCTGCGATTGTCGGTTATCTAAATGACCATACCTGCCACTTACTCTGCGCTTTAAAGATTGCGGGTATTTACCCGCATCCAACATACCCCAGTCATAATTACACTCCAGCATAAGAGCATCAACCCCACTAATCTTATTCAGTATGTGTGGCGTATAATCTCCAACATCCGTTAGCAGTCCCATTGTCGAGTTACCATCGCTAAAAGTGAATTGACAAGGCTCACGTGCATCATGGGGTACGGGAAAGGGATTGATATGCACATCCTTTATGGCAAAAGAACGTTCTGAGCAGATAACATGAAATGAAGCAAAGCGATCATCTTTGCATGCCGTATAAGTGCCGACAGTCGACCAGACGGGAATTTTGTATTTCCGAGAAAGTTTACCCACCCCTCCCGCATGGTCACCATGCTCATGAGTGATAAGTATTGCCGCAATAGATTGCGGTTCACAATTTAGAGTGGCTAGTCGCCGCTCTGTTTCGGCCAGACCAAAGCCGCAATCAATAAGCACACGCGTGGAATTTGCTTCCACCAATGTACCATTTCCTTTACTTCCACTTCCTAGCGAAGCAAAGCGCAGCATTATCGGGCAAGATCTTTTCGTAATATATCCAATACAGCTTGTGCCTGTTCACCGGATTTCAACTGCCCTTTCTCATCTAAAACCGTCACCACAGACCCGGAACCACTTCCGCTCACCTTGATAACGTATTTACTTCCAGTGGGGAGCAGCGCCGCATTATCTTTTTTGAATATGTTCAGACCACTTTTCTTTCCTTGGCCCGTCCATTTCGCAGCATATAAACCTTTAGTAGCATCCTTGCCATCAATCACGAAACCTGTCCTCGACAGCGCCCCACCTACCGAAGCATAAACATTCTGCGGAGTGTCCGTTAAACGTAAGGTAGATCCAGTTCTAGATACTCCGGGCATCGAGACTTCTTCCTCTTCAGGCTCGCCTACGTTAAAGATACCAAATAACTTTTTTTTCTCCTCTGGCGTGCTGGTGCTGGGTTTATCTCTGGAAAGATAAACTTTCTCAGCTTTACCACTACGAAGATAGTCTTTCAAACGATTAAGCATTTCTGCTGCTTTCTCAGAACTAGAGGGACGAGACTCCCATTTATTACCAGTATCAGAAGTCGTCAGTTCTGCCCCCCGATGCGTCATGAATATTCGGGTTGATTGTGGCGATGCTTTTTCGAAGCGGATCAAATAGCGGTCACGATAACCTGAATCCCAACCATTCTTGAAAACCCCACGAAACAAACTATTCACACGACTTTTCGGCATTTTCTCCTGATACTCAATCCAATCTGTTTCCATAATCCCTACAGCTGGCTCATTACGCTTCATCGTTGCACCTGAGCTACTCCAGAAGGAGACAACACGTGGCCACAAAGACCTCGCAGGCATAGCAACTTCTAAGTATCGCTGCTCACCCGTACCCTGCATCTTTAGGCCGACCTCATCAGGTAGAACTTCGACATCGCTTACACCTACATTACGTACCTGTCGGTTTAGCCCTTCTGCACTCACGGAGGTATTGGGTGCATTAACAATAAAGGTTGAATCATATTCGGGAGACGTTAAATCCGGAGGAACCTCCATCGCTTTCACACTACTACTGTCAGCATAACTACCATCACCTTCATTGTCGAAGGTTTTGTTGATATGTGAACAGCCAGAAAGCACGGCAACACTCACGACAACACTGGTATAAGCTAGTTTTCTCGTCATATAGAAACTCCTGAAGCCGCCATCGCATCCAACAAGGTTTGATGATAATCTTCAGCAAAAACAGTCAAAGGTAAACGCAAACCTGTACTTCCATATCCCATCTTGTGCATTGCCCACTTCACTGGAATAGGGTTCGCTTCGAGAAAGAGTTTTTCATGTAACGGCATTATTTGATCATTAATTCTGGATGCTGTTTCACGATCACCTTCTATAGCTGCTTTACACATCACATGCATTTCAGCAGGCACTACATTGGCGGTTACAGAAATATCGCCTTTGCCCCCCATCAGCATAAGCTCCATCGCTGTCGCATCATCGCCACTGTAAATATCTAACTGATCACCACAGCTCTCAATAAGATATTTTGCTCGATCTAAGTCACCCGTAGCCTCTTTAAGCCCAACAATATTCGAGATACCTGCCAATCGCTCTACCGTTTCAGGCAATAAATCGCAAGAGGTCCTTCCTGGTACATTATAGAGAATCTGTGGAATGGCGGCTTTTTCAGCGATCAACTTATAATGTTGATACAAACCTTCTTGTGTTGGCTTATTGTAATAAGGTGTTACAAGCAAACAAGCATCCGCCCCATCTGCCATCGCTTTTTGGGTTAACGCAAGCGCCTCCGCCGTACTATTTGAACCAGTACCTGCAATGACTGGAATCTTTCCACCCACTAATTCAACAACTCGTCGAATAACACGACTATTCTCCTGATGAGATAAAGTTGCTGATTCGCCAGTTGTCCCTACTGCAACAATAGCGTCGGTATTATTTTCTATATGAAAAGCAACTAATTGCTCTAATGCAGCCTCATCAATCGCCCCATCTTCATGCATAGGGGTAATGAGCGCTACCATACTGCCGCGAAACATCGGCTTCTCCAATCATTTTTAATATCACGGATACTACATGAGGCACTTAACGAAAGACAAGTGAATCCTATTCCTCTAATTACACTTCCTATCTAAATGGTTTTGTATCTATACTCCAGCTACCGATAATGATTATTAACTCCACATAAACATAGACTCAAAGAAGGATTCTCAATGAGCAAACTCTCCGTTGGACAAGCAATACCCACATTCTCTGGCCCAGCAACTTCTGAAACCACTTTCAATCTCGCCGACTTTTCTGGCAAATCGAATCTTGTCATTTACTTTTATCCTAAAGACAGCACCCCAGGCTGCACGACGGAAGGTCAAAACTTTCGCGACCTGCATGATGGATTCAAGGCTAATGACACTGAGATTTTCGGCATTTCCAGAGACACGATGCGCAGACACGAAAACTTCAAAGCCAAACAATCTTTCCCTTTCGAACTCATTTCTGACGAAGATGAAACAATCTGCAAGCTGTTTGATGTCATCAAACTGAAGAAACTCTATGGTAAAGAGTATCTCGGCATTGAAAGAAGCACCTTCTTAATTGATAAAGACGGCATTCTGAGAAACGAATGGCGCAAAGTAAAAGTCAAAGGACATGTTGACGAAGTACTTGAAGCCGTAAAAAACCTTTAAGCCCCTGCTCACTTAAGGAAGCTCTGATCAAGTCCAAACAATATTGGAACTGAGGCTTTATCCTAGCCTAACGTATTGAAAATAAGAAGGGCGGGACTAAAGTCTCGACTCCAAAGAAATTTGACTTGATCAAAGGCTCTTTAAACAGATAGAACACACAAGTCATCGTCATTTATTCAACGCCATTCTAGGCTTACAGGGGTGGCGATTATACACCTGACTATAAAAAGTAGATAATTATGACAAATTCAAACCGTAGACTCTTTGTACTTGATACCAATATCTTGATGCATGACCCCACCTCCCTTTTTCGCTTTCAAGAACATGACATCTATATCCCCATGACGGTTCTTGAAGAATTGGATAATGGGAAAAAGGGTTTATCAGAAGTTGCCAGAAATGTTCGACAGGTTTCACGCTTCATCGATACATTAATGGAACAGTATGACAATGGCATCGAAGAAGGGGTCCCTCTAATACTCGACTCTGCACCACAACAAAGCAAAGAAAGCAGTGGACGCTTGTTTTTTCAAACAGAAGTGCTTGCAGACTCATTACCCAGTAACCTCCCTGGCGATACACCAGACAACAACATCCTTGCGGTCGCTTTAGCACTACAAGAAAAATACGCCGAACGCCAAATCACTTTAGTTTCAAAAGATATTAATCTGCGCATTAAAGCCAGCGTTATCGGCATCAATGCAGAAGACTATTTCAATGACCACGCGATTGAAGATGCCGATTTATTACCCGTAGGCTTTCATGAACTCCCAAAAGACTTTTGGGAACTGCATAGTAGGGACATGGAATCTTGGCAAGAGCAAAGTAAAACACTTTATCGTTTAAAAGGCCCGCTTGTTAAAGAATGGAAACCCGGTGAATTCCTCACCTTGGAAGGCGACCAACCTTTTCAAGCCATCATTAGAGACAATGATGGCGAACAAGCTCTCATCGAGACGATTAAAGACTTCAGTGAAGAACATCATTCTGTTTGGGGCATCAATGCACTTAATACAGAGCAAAACCTAGCCATTAATTTGTTAACCGACCCGGAAGTTGACTTCGTCACTTTATTAGGAACCGCCGGCACAGGAAAAACCTTGTTAACACTAGCAGCTGGACTAGCACAAACACTGGATGAAAAACGTTATAAAGAAATCATCATGACCCGCGTCACCATCCCTGTTGGTGAAGACATTGGCTTTTTGCCAGGCACAGAGGAAGAAAAAATGGCACCATGGATGGGAGCGTTAATGGATAACCTTGAAGTTTTAACGCAACCCACCAGCGGAGGAAACTGGGGAAGAAACGCAACAGACGAGTTTTTAATGAACAAAATCAAATTACGATCATTAAACTTCATGCGCGGGCGAACCTTCCTCAACCGCTACATCATTGTTGACGAAGCACAAAACCTGACCTCTAAACAAATGAAAACCCTCATTACTCGAGCCGGACCAGGCACCAAAGTCGTTTGCCTAGGCAACATTGCACAAATTGACACACCTTACTTAACAGAGACATCATCTGGTTTGACCTATGTAGTCGATCGTTTTCAAGGCTGGGAACATGGTGGTCATGTCACGTTGAAAACAGGAGAGCGCTCACGACTCGCAGCGTTTGCCTCTGAGAATCTTTAAAACAACAACATGTCGAAACAGTAAGCTGTACTTTTGAGTACTTGGCTATAAGTACAGTTTACCTCTCAAATTAACTCAATTTAGTGGATTGATGCCGAATATCCATTGAAGACGATTCCTTTCAGGCAGAAAGATGCTAGACTATCAACCGTTTTGGAGAAAACATTAGCTTATAGTGATGGGAAATAAAATTTATCGTGGTCAATAGACTATCACCCACCCAACATTCCATTGTTGAGAAAAGAATATGCAAAAAAGCACGTGATATCCTCCATCGTTTGGAGAGAGCAGATCATGAAGCTTATCTTGTAGGCGGAGCTGTTCGCGACTTATTACTCAATCACTCACCAAAAGACTTCGATATCGCTACTAGCGCGCATCCTGAAGAAGTTAAGAAAATATTCCCATCTTGCCGACTGATTGGACGGCGCTTTCGTCTCGCTCACATCCATTACGGCAGAGAGTACCTTGAAGTTGCAACCTTTCGCGCGCCACACAATGAAAGCGAATCGGGTAAGACCTCAGAAAAAGGTCGCATTATCAATGACAATGTCTATGGCTCCATGGAAGAGGATGCTCTTCGACGTGACTTCACCATTAACGCACTCTTTTATGACATCCAAACTGGAGACGTAGTAGACCATGCTGATGGTATTGATGACCTAGAAAAACGCGAAATCCGTTTGATCGGAGATCCAGAAACTCGCTATCGTGAAGACCCAGTACGTATGCTTCGCGCCATTAGATTCGCGATCAAGCTAGATTTTACTATTGAAGCCACTACAGAAAAACCCATTTATGAGCTAGGCCATCTGCTAAAAGACATAGCCCCTGCTCGTTTGTTTGATGAAACCCTAAAACTCTTCCATAGCGGCAATGCGCTGAAAACATTCAGAATGCTTCGCCAATACGATCTATTTCAATATCTGTTCCCGCAAACAGAAGATAGTTTATTGCGAGAAGAGAATGAAGACTTTCTAACATTCATCGAAACAGCACTAAAAAACACTGATAAACGTATTCGATCAAACTTCAGTGTCACACCAGCATTCTTATTTGCAGTAATGCTATGGGATAAAACACTTGAAGGATTTGAGCGCTACCGCAGTGATGGACAGCCTGAATACCAATCTATGCAGCTCTCTGCCAGCGATGTTATCGGCCTGCAAGCAAAAAGCACTGCTGTACCACGCCGTTTTAGCAATGTTTCACGCGATATTTGGCTTCTTCAAGCACGTTTTCGTCGTAAGGATTGCCGCGCTGTATTCTCCTTTATAGAACACAAGCGTTTTCGCGCCGCTTATGATTTCTTCTGCCTACGCGCGCGATCGGGACATCTACCTGTTGAAGATTGTGAATGGTGGACTGAATTCCAGACACTCACTCATGATGAACAAATGGAAGCTTGCCAAGAATTTGCAGCGCCCAAACGTCGCAGCAATCGTCGTCGCAAAAGAAAATAACACCTACTAACCCTATCTCAACACATCAGAGACGATAGAAATTGTGATGATTAGCTATATTGGCATAGGCAGTAATCTAGGTGATTCTAAGCAAACCATTCGATCGGCATTGCAAAACCTCAACGCTCATTCCAGCATCGTACTAGAAAGCCATTCCCATTTTTACCAAAGTAAACCACATGGCCCACAAGATCAGCCTGATTACCTTAATGCTGTGGCAAAGATCAACACCTCACTTTCACCTTTACATCTACTCCATGCGTTACAAGCCATTGAGAACGAACATGACCGAGTTAGAACCAAACATTGGGGCCCACGTACCTTAGACTTGGACATACTTGTTTATGAAGGACAAACATTGAACACTGATCACCTGACTATCCCTCATCCGTATATGAGGGAAAGACCCTTTGTTATTCATCCTATGTATGAGATTTCACCTGATTTTGTTTTTGATGATGGACAAAGCCTCGCGGAATTAGTAACACTATCACCCAAAGATGAACTCAACAAACTGGAGCCCATTGATGTCCTCTAGAACAAAAACCACCGTTACTACCTTGCACAATATGAAGCAAGATGGTGAAAAAATCACAACACTAACCGCCTATGACGCCAGCTTTTCACAGGTGATCGACTCACAAAAAATTGATGTCATGCTTGTCGGCGACTCTCTAGGCATGACCATCCAAGGTCATGAAACAACAGTGCCTGTCAGTGTTGATGACATTATTTACCATGCAAAAGCGGTCGCTTCACGCTGCAAATATTCCTTGCTGATGGTTGATTTACCCTTTATGAGCTACACCTCACCCGAAATGGCTCTACGTAATACCGCGCGCATTATGCAAGAAGGTAATGCCCATATGGTAAAACTCGAAGGCGGTGCACCACAAATTGAGACGGTATCGCAACTGACTCACCATGGAGTGCCTGTTTGTGCCCATCTGGGGCTTCAACCCCAATCGGTACACAAACTTGGCGGCTATCGCGTACAAGGTCGTTCTGATAATGATGGACAACAAATGTTAGATGATGCACTCGCCTTACAAAATGCCGGTGCAGATGCATTGGTTTTAGAGTGCGTCCCTGTCGATTTAGCCAATAAAATTACTGCTGAACTCAATATTCCCACCATTGGCATCGGAGCTGGCGCTGGATGTGATGGACAAGTATTAGTATTACAAGACCTGCTGGGTATTACGCCCCGTGCGCCCAAGTTCTCTAAAGACTTCATGTTAGACTCAGGCAGCATTGCAGGTGCAATTGCCGCTTATCGCGATGCGGTAAAAGACTCTTCATTCCCCGCAGAAGAACACTGCTTCCTATGATTATTACCTCTCAGAAAGATGCACTGCGTGAGCAAATCAAAACATGGCGCCAAGAAGGACAAAGCATTGCTTTTGTTCCCACTATGGGCAACCTGCATCTAGGCCATTTAGCACTTGTTGAAAAAGGCAGAGCGCTTGCCGATAAAGTTGTAACCTCTATTTTTGTCAACCCCACCCAGTTTGATAATGCAGCTGACCTAGACGCCTATCCACACACATTACAAGACGACTGCCAAGCGTTACAAAAGCAATATTGTGACTTGGTCTTCACCCCTGATGTCAAAGCGATGTATAGCGATACCACACATACAACTCGCGTATCTGTTCCAGGTATCAGCAGCTTATTAGAAGGTGCTTCAAGAGAAGGACATTTTGATGGTGTCTCCACCATCGTGACCAAGCTGTTTAACCTTGTAACCCCCGACATGGCGATCTTTGGGGAAAAAGACTTCCAACAACTCATGGTTGTTCGACAAATGGTCAGAGAGCTAGACTTTGATATTGAAATCATCGGCCATCCAACCCAGCGTGATGCAGATGGGCTAGCCTTAAGTTCACGTAACGGGTATTTAACGAAAGAAGAGCGTGCCATTGCATCAACCCTGTATGCAACACTAACAAGTATCGTAGAAGAATTACGCAATGGCTCTCAAGGTTTTAAGGACTTAGCAGAGTCCGCAAGCCAGACATTGAACAATAGCGGCTTTAAAACCGACTATATCGAGATTCGACGTCAACATGATTTGCTTCCAGCAACAGAAAATGATGAAGAAATTGTTATTCTCGCAGCGGCATGGTTAGGCAAAGCACGACTTATCGATAACATTGCAGTAAATTTGAATATTGTAAATTAAGCCCCCATAATCAACTATTATCAGACAATGGTGATCCATATATGGAACTTACTCTCTTAAAATCAAAACTGCATCGCGTTCATACAACGCATGCAGAACTTGAATACGAAGGTTCCTGCGCTATTGACCTACATCTCCTTGAAATGGCTAACATTCGGGAGTATGAGAAATTACATAAGGTGATCACTTGATTATCTGTACCTACATGCGCATGGACGAACAAGAAGCCGATAACTTCGAACCACAACTCGTCTACGTCAATGAAGACAACATCATCACCCGCACTTCACACCTAATTCCGATCCAAGCCAAGGAACAATAAAGCCACATGAGCCAATTCTGGAGTCAGCGTACGCACGATCTCACGCCCTACGTCCCCGGTGAACAACCCAAGGACATGGAGTACATCAAACTCAATACCAATGAGAACCCTTATCCACCATCGGATAAGGTTTTGGCTGCAATACAGGCAGCGAGTGATGAAGGACTACGTCGTTATTCAGACCCTATTGGCAACGATCTAAAACAAGCTATTGCCGACTATTACAATGTTGACACCTCAATGGTATTTTTTGGTAATGGTTCGGATGAAGTCTTAGGCCACACCTTTGCGGCTTTATTGAAGCAAGACGCGCCCTTGTTATTTCCAGATATTTGCTACAGCTTCTATCCCGTATACTGCAAATTATTTGGCATTGAATCTATTCAGATCCCCTTGAATGAAAATTTCGAGATTGATATCAAAGATTATGAGATCGAGAATGGCGGTATTATATTCCCTAACCCTAATGCGCCAACCAGCATAGCCTTACCGCTTGACGATATTGAAACATTGGTACAGAAAAACCCAAATTCCGTCATTGTCGTTGATGAAGCCTATGTAGATTTTGGTGCAGAAACGGCTGTTCCCCTCACCAAGAAATATCCGAATGTTTTAGTCACACAAACATTCTCAAAATCTCGTTCTTTGGCGGGGTTACGCGTCGGGTTTGCTATTGGCGCGCCAGAATTGATCGAAGGTTTAGAGCGCGTCAAAAACTCATTCCACCCCTACACACTAGGAAAACCTGCACTTGCTGGCGCAACAGCATCCATGCTTGATGTAGAAACGTTCGAGAAAAATCGCGATGCCCTCATCGAAACACGCGACTGGAGCACACAAGCACTTGCTGAACTAGGTTTTGATGTAACACCATCATCAACTAACTTTGTATTAGCATTGCCACCAGAAGGGCACAGTGCTGAAGAGATATACCTAGCTTTAAAATCTAAGGGTGTTTTAGTACGTTATTTCAAAACGCCTCGGATTGATAAACACCTGCGTATATCGATTGGAACAGATGAGGAAATGCAGGGATTGCTTAATGCGTTGAAAAGCATTATCACTTAAGGTCAAAAAAGTCTCAGTGTGTCATCTAAGAGTTGCTGCTGAGACATGTAGATAATCAGGTAAAAATTTTACAAGCGTTTCCAAACCAGCGTTCTATTATTGGCTGGCATCGCTACATCATCGGCTAATATCATTCCCTTTAGTTCCGCCATTTCTTGCAGCCATTCAAAGTCACGAATGCCACTTTGCGCATCACGATGCTTCAACCATGCATCAAAGCCTTGATTACTCTCACTGGTGTACTCACCTTTATAATTAAATGGACCATAAACAATAAATACGCCACCTTCTCGAAGATGGTTCGCCAAATGCTCAAATAGGCAACAAACATGATCAGCACTCATAATATGCAAGGTGTTAGCAGTATAAACCACATCATATTTTGGGAGACGTTGCCAATGCCCCGCATTACACACATCCAAAGCAACAGGTAGTTGGATATTAGGGAGCCTTGCTTCATCCAGCCACATTTGAATGCCTTGATGATGTTCCGGCAGTTCACTGGTTTGCCATTGCAACAGCGGTAATTCTGAAGCAAAGTACACCGCATGTTGCCCCGTACCAGAACCAATCTCTAAGAGCGATTGGCTATTTCGAAGATAGGGTTTAATAACAGAAAAAATGGGAGCGCGATTCTGCACGCTTGATTCAGCAAAGGGCTTCATAGGCAATCTCATTTGTAAGGTATTTTTTCCTGGCAAGACTGCATGTATTCAGCAATAGCCTCCTGCTCATGTCGCACATAATTTTCT
Source organism: uncultured Thiotrichaceae bacterium (assembly GCA_902727985.1). Lineage (GTDB taxonomy): Bacteria > Pseudomonadota > Gammaproteobacteria > Thiotrichales > Thiotrichaceae > HyVt-477. Next base: position 11,015 of record CACVAY010000126.1, read on the forward strand.
ATAGACTGCTGAAAAGGATTTTCGGTCAGCCAGTGACTAGACCTCGTCAAGGTTGGCACGAATCCACGAGCTATCTTATGCTCACCTTGCGCGCCCGGTTCAAAACATTGCAAACCATGCTTTATGCAGTATTCGATACCTTGGTAGTAGCAGGCTTCAAAATGCAGTTTGTCAATATGTTCAATTGCACCCCAGTGACGACCATAAAGCGTATGCTCACTGCGAAACATTAGAGAGCCTGCAATACATTCCTCTTCAACATCAGCCATGACTAAAAATATATTATCAGGCATCGTTTGCCCAATTTGTTTAAAGAAGCCTTCATTCAGCGTTGGGGTTCCCCACTTTTCTTCGAACGTTCTCGTATAAAAAACGGCAAAGTCCTCCCAATCTTTATCGGTTGCAGAATGCCCGTCTAATAAACGAAGTTTTGCAGAACTACTTGCCACCCGCTTGCGCTCTTGGCGAATATTCTTCCGTTTCTTTGCAGTCAATTGCTCAAGGAATTCTTCAAAACTCTGATAATTATGGTTATGCCAATGAAACTGGCAATCATGCCGCGTGAAAAGATTTTGTGTTTCCAGCCAATCTTGCTCCTTGGCGTCTGGAAAGAGAATATGTATACCACTCATTTTACGCTCATGCGCAAATTGCTGTGCTGTTGCTAATAATAAGGCAGCAATCTCTTCTTGTCCCTCTTGCGTCAATAAACGCTGACCCGTAGCAGGCGTATAAGGAGTAGCTGATACCAGTTTTGGGAAATACTCCATACCAGATCTCTGCCATGCATCTGCCCAAGCATGATCAAACACAAACTCACCGTAAGAATTATATTTTTCGTAGAGAGGCATCGCTCCCAATAACTGGTCATCCTCGTCATAAATGGCTATGTGTCGTGGTAACCATCCAAAGGAGGCACTGACACAGTTATGCTCCTCCAAGGCTTTTAAGAAGGCATGCTTGGTAAACGGGTGATCATCCTTAATTAAAGCATTCCATTGCGCTTCCGGGATTTCAGAGATATGGGGATGTATTTTGATTTTCACTGAGTAGCACGCCATTGAGAGTCAATGAATTTTGTCAGGAAAGTGACTGTTTTGGCAATATCATGCAAGGTACGCAAGGATTAGGGAAAGTATTATTTAATATGATCCAGAATCCCATCTAACTCATCAAGGCTATTATATTCGATGGTTAACTTGCCTCTGCCTTTATTGTTGTAACGGATATGCACATTTGCCCCCAACCTTTCACCAATGTTTTGCTCAAGCTTCTCGACTTCGGGAGCTTTAACTGCAGCTTTGCCTGGGCTTTTATCATTATTAGCCAGTAAGCGTTTAACCAATCGTTCAGTATCGCGAACACTTAAGCCTCTTTTCGCCACGACTTGTGCTGCTTCGATTTGCTTACCACCACCGATGGATAATAAAGCACGCGCATGCCCCATTTCTAGTAAACCATCATCTAGTAAACCTTTGGTTTTATCTTCAAGAGCGAGCAAACGCAGTAAATTCGATACATTTGAACGCGATTTACCTACCGCATTTGCAGTCTGCTGATGAGTGAGCCCGAACTCTTCTATCAAGCGCTCCATAGCACTCGCCTCTTCCAGCGGATTCAAATCTTCACGCTGAATGTTCTCAATCAGCGACATGGCCGCAACGGCCTGATCCGGAATATCTTTTATAATAGACGGGATTTCATGTAAACCCGCTAACTGTGCCGCACGCCAACGGCGTTCACCAGCAATCAGCTCATAGTGTTTTCTGCCCAATTTACGTAACACTACAGGCTGCACCAACCCTTGCGCCTTTATAGAGTCAGCCAAACTCTGTAAAGCTTCAGCATCCATTTTTTGCCGAGGCTGATACGCACCTTTTTGGATCTGCTCAACCGGAATTTTTTTAAGCAACGAGTCTTCATCTTTATTAGGAGCATCAGCTGGCTTATTCGCTGAACTCAGTAACATATCTAAACCTTTTCCTAACCCTGGCTTCTTAACCATGCAGATCCCCGTTCATAAAAGCATCATTTGTTCTCATTACCCAGCCTCATCCATAAGGCCAGTTTCCTTACGTATCATCTCTGCTGCTAATGCTAAATACGCTAATGCACCGCGTGAATTTTTATCATAGGTAATCACAGGTTGACCATGGCTGGGCGCCTCAGCTAAACGGATATTACGTGGGATTGAAGTATTATAGAGTTTATCGCCAAAGTGATCACTGAGTTGCTTACCTACATCGCGCGCCAAATTATTTCTTGGGTCATACATGGTTCGAAGCAGGCCGGTTATTTCAAGATCAGGGTTTGCTGATTCTCTTATGGTTTCAATAGTTCCCATTAACGCTGATAGACCTTCCAAGGCATAGTACTCACATTGCATGGGAATCATCACACCATCTGCCGCCACCAAGGCATTTACCGTCAACATATTGAGTGATGGTGGACAGTCGATAATCACAAAATCGAAGTCATCCTTTATCGTTCGCAAAGCATTTTTTAAACGGAACTCTCTATCTTCAGCCTGCATCAAATTAAGCTCTGCAATCGTGAGGCTTGGTCCACCAGGTAACATTTTAATCGAGCTATCAGGCGCATCAAGCATGAGATCTTTGATATCCGCCTCACCCAGCAGGACTTGGTCCAGGCTCACCTCTTCCTGGTGCTTATCTAGCCCAACACCTGTTGTTGCATTACCCTGTGGGTCCATATCAATAATAAGGATGCGACGCTTCATCGCTGCGAGTGAGGCAGATAAGTTGACACTGGTTGTCGTTTTTCCAACTCCACCTTTTTGATTAGCAATGGCAATGATTTTACTCATGGGGGATGATCTCTATCAGGTATCGTGTTGCGTCTAAACGGGGGACATGTAACTCATGCTCGGCGACAATTTTCATATTAGCAGGCAACGCTTTCATTTCTTCTGAAGGTCGTTGCCCTTTCATAGCGTAAAAACGTCCATCTGTGGTGAGGTGCTGATGTGAGAGGCTCACAAAATCATTTAAAGACGCAAAAGCTCGACTGATAATAGCGTCAAAAGGTTCTGCGGGCGACCATTTTTCTACCCGGGCATGAGCAACCACGACGTTTTCCAGACGAAGCTGAATGATAGCCTGTTGAATAAAACGGGTTTTCTTACCATTCGTATCCAGTAATGTGAAATGTGTATCTGGCTTTAAAATAGCTAATGGTATTCCTGGCAGGCCACCACCACTGCCAACATCCAGGCAACGTTTTACAT
>CACVAY010000127.1:0-7694 GCA_902727985.1 uncultured Thiotrichaceae bacterium
TCCTTATCACCGGGCCCACCCAACATCAGTACTGATTTGGATGTATTTTCATGCAACAGCCCCACTAACTCACGCCAATAATCATCAAACCAATGTTTTTGTGGTCTCGTCGTAAACGGGCAAATAACCACATATTCTTTTGAATCAGTATGTTGCTGCAAGATACTCTCTACTTCTGCCTTGGCTTCAGCACTCGATTCCAGACGCATCGCCCACCCTGAAGTATCAAGCCGTAATTGCTCAGCGAGATAACGATATTCGGAACCTATCTTTTGAACATTCCCTTCATCTCTGGCAACCACTTGATGCATAAAAATCTGGCTGCCTTCTTTTGAGCCGAGGCCAATCCTTTGTTCAGCACCCGTAAACCAGGCTGGAATACCACTTTTCAATAAGCCCTGCATATCCAGTACAGTATCAAAACCGTAACTTCGCAGCTGTTTTCGAAATGCGCGGATGGACTTGAATAACTCACCAAACTTGCGCTCCTTCCACAATTTCGACCACAGTCTATGATCCCATTCAATAACATGATCAATAGCAGGATGATCTTTGATTGGCGCTGAAAAATGTGGTTGCACCAGCCAACTAATACTCGCAGCGGGATAACTGGCCTTAATGGCATCAATAATTGGCGTTGCCATAACGATATCACCCACTGCTGACATGCGAATAATTAGTATTTTTTGCATTGAGATTTACTGCTCTGTCTTTCTAATACGAAAAGCAAACTGCACGTATTTAATATCACCCCATGTAAACAAACTCAGCAACATCATAATTGCAATAAATGCTTTGAAGCCTCTAGCACGATTTATACCTTCGACTTTCTGAATCTCATAGTTATGTTCTGTGAAACACCTCTTCAAACTCCTTTCGGTAAAAAAACGCAGATGCGTTCTATCCAAAACCCCCGCATCTTGGTATTCCCAGTCCCTTTTGAATAATAAATCACGTAAGTTTTTGTAATAACGCACATTAGGTACCAAGCCAACAATAACTCCATCCACTGTTATTTTCTTCTTAATCTGTTCCAAGAAGTCGTCATGATCGACCATATGTTCAATAACATCATTACAGATCACTAAATCAAAAAACTGATCCGGTAAGTTATCAACACAATCATCATATAACCCTGTTAATACCTTATACCCATTTTCAGTAGCGACTTTCGATGCCTCTTCACTCGGCTCAATTCCCCATAATGCTTGAATATTATCTTGATTAAGCTGCTTACTGAAAATACCTTCTCCACAACCCATTTCAAATACGTTGAAATATAATGTAGGAAAAAATGGCTTCATCTCTGAACGGGAGTATTGATAATACATATTGTTACCTAGGAGCTCTTTGTGGCAATCTTATCATGTTGCTCAATCATTCATTAACCAACAACATTAATCACTTTTTTATTTTTTCAAGGTGAAGTAGTTAGTATGTTACGAAAAATAGTATCAAACCGAGCTGCCACACTACCAGGCAAGTAGGTTTCCAGCACCCCATGCCGATGCGTGTAAACTGAAGCATCAGGTTTTAAGTGGAAAATGGCCAATATGCCCTCGGCCACCTTTTCCGCATTGTAATCATTAATTGCAATACAACTCTCTGGGAATTGTCTTAACAAATCATCGCTAGGACTACCCTGTGGGGTAATACCCAATATTTTTCTATCGGTACCAAGATACTCTAAAAGCTTGGTGGCACTCACAATTGGATACTCGACATTCGGATCAACCAACACCAAAACGTCTGCCTGCTCCATCATTGGCGTCACATCTTGTAGATACTCATGGAACAAAATACTTCCTGCTTGTGCTTTACCTTGCAATCTATTCACATAATTTTTATCCGAACCAACAAAATGCAACTCAGCAGTATCGTGTTCAGCGCAATACTTGGCAAAACCCTCTACCAGTTCATCCACCTGCCCTATGTTCTCCCTTGCAGTACCAATATAAGCCATCATCCCTGCCTGACTAGTTGGGCCAAAGCATCTGGGCTGCATGGTGACATGCGGAATGACATACGCTTTTTCATGATCGAAGGCTAAGAAACGTTGTTGGTACGCAATCGTCTGCTCATTCGTAAAGGTTAGAGCATCTGCGGCATCAACCATCTTCTGCAAACCAAGCATGAGCTGTTTTTGAGGATGCGGAAGATCGGTAGGAGGAAAGGGATCGCTAAAATGTAAAATTAAGGGTATATGATGTTTTTTCGCTAACTCATAGCCGGCCACCAAGCTGGCATGAGGCCATGCTCTAGCATAAATAACATCAGGTATGTGCTGAAAAAACACTATTGATTTTACGTGCCGTGTCCACGTATAGAAATTACTCGGTATCTCTCTTCTTAGACATGCGAGTAAATTGAAGACCCAACGAGGCTCACGAAGACCGGAAGGAAGAATATGAACACCCGTATATATCTCAGGCTGTTGCACACGAGCTTTTGAAGAAACAATTAAACTAACCTGATATCCAGCACCCAATAAAGCACGTGCCAAACGCCCCGTACAAATACCCTCAGGTTTAAAATCGAACACAACACTAACTAATCCGATATGAAGCGTCTTAGGCATAAATACATCCCGTTCTTCTGAGTAATGTTATCATAGCATTAAGGGCGATAGGGTATGCCCTCTCCATCAAAAGCCCCTTTTCCTCTTAAAAAAGCACGAGTAGCACTCAAGCGCAACTCATAGTCTTGACGTTTTTTTGCTTTGGGTTTAAGCCACCTTAACTTAATAGGGTATAAAGCTTGCACTTTCATATATTGCTTAAACAAAGGAAATAACTCTCGATGTTTACGCAGGTAATAAAGGCGAGACCATTGATAATGCCAACTTTTTAGTCTGACAATGGTGTCATCTACCGGTGCAGATTGTCCCGCTTCATGAGGAATATCCACTTCTTCTGCATAATAGATCGCAAATGTCTGTTCAACTGCCCTACGGCATAAATCGGTTTCTTCAAAGAAAAGAAAAAATGCCTCATCAAAACCCTCTAACTCTCTCAACACCCTTGTTTGAAAAAACATGGCCGCACCTGTGGCCCATGACAAACGAGGCTCCACATCTTCACGATGAGTATTTAGGAATTTTGGTGTTTCGCCAGTATTCGGCGCAATAAGCAGCCACTCATTTTGAAAACCTTGTTGTGCCTTATTTACCAGATGCTGAACCGCATCTTGAGTAATCGTCAAATCGGGATTAATCACCATCATATACGGTGTTGTCGTTTCGGCTAAAGCCTGATTGATTGCCCTGCCATATCCCTGATTCAAACGATTGCTGATCAAATGAACCTCAGGATAACTTTCCCTTATGACATCAACACTCTGATCGGTACTTGCATTATCAACTGCAATCACTGGAATACCCGCCAAGGCATCAAATATCTTGGACAAATGAGGATAGCTATTATGAAGGATCACCACCATTGTAACGGCTTGATTAACGCTAAGCACCTGATTGCACGCTTCCTTAGATTCTGAATAAAGTTTGTAAGTAGCCTGATTTTATTTTACCTTTGCAAAAGGTTTTTCCCATTCGTTCACTATAAGATACTTCTATGAAAATCGCTCTATTTTTCTCCACATCAGGACATAGTGGTGTTGACCAGACCGCGAAACTACTCATTCCAGAGTTCTGCAAAATGGGGCATCAGGTTGATTTACTAAAAGTACAAAAACACGGTCCACACATATCACCAATGGAAAACTTAAATATTATTGATTTGGGAACCTCTCATACTATGTCTGCCATTGGCCCTGTAAAAAATTACCTAAAACAGGAAAAACCCGATGTTTTATTGGCAGATAAAGATCGTTGCAATCGAGTTGCCTTACTCGCAAAACGCCTAAGTAAAAGTGAAACACCTATAGTCGTAAGTTCTGGCACGATTATGTCCGAGAACCTGAAAAACCGCTCATGGCTAGAAGGTGTTTTTCATCGGTTTTCCTTCAATTACCTGTACCCAAAAGCTCATGCCGTTATTACGCCCTCACAAGATGCTGCCACTGATTTAAGTGCGATATCTCAGCTTACAGAAGCACAAATAACCGTTGTGCCTTTACCCATTATCGCTGATGACTTGCTCATACAAGCCAAGGAAGCTGTGAACCATCCTTGGCTAGAAGACGATATCCCTGTCATTATTTCAGTCGGAGAATTAACTGATCGTAAAGACCAGGCAACGCAGCTAAGGGCTTTGGCAATAATACTTAAACAACAAGCTTGTAAATTGCTCGTTTTAGGAAAAGGCAAAAATGAAGCTACACTAAAACAACTGGCTAAAGCGCTCGATATTGAAAATCATATCGATTTCTTAGGCTTCCAAGATAACCCCTTTAAATATATTTATCGGGCTAATATTTTTATTCATACTGCAAAATTTGAAGGCTTTGGCATGGCATTAGTGGAAGCTCTGGCGTTGGGAAAACCTGTTGTTGCTGCTAACTGCATGGGTGGTCCAGCCGAAATTCTTCAGCATGGTAAACTCGGGGAGTTGGTTGATGTCGGTGATTCACAAGCCTTGGCTGATGCTATTTTGCGTACTCTTCATTCTCCGAATTCAACAGTTGCCGAGCGTATCGCAGGCGTTGCCCCCTATACCGTTAAAATGAGCACACAATCCTATTTACAGGTCATGCAATGAAGCCTTTCCATGCACTTTTTATTGACACGAGCTTATTATGCGACTAACCGTTTTAATGTCTTTTTCTGGTGCAGGTGGTGTCGAACGTATGGTGATGAACCTAGTGCGAGAATTCGCGCGAACAGGCATTCAGGTTGACCTGCTAGTACTACGTGCACAAGGCCCCCATTTGCAGAACATTCCAGACAATGTAAACCTAATCAAATTAAAGAACACCCACACTTTGCCTTCTGTTCCTGAATTGGCACGTTATCTAAAAAAAGAACGTCCTCAGTACATGCTCGTGGCTAAAGACCGAGCGGGAAGAGCCGCTTTACTAGCGCGTAAATTTGCTGGTACTGACACTAAAATAGTGATTCGCTTAGGCACTAATCTTTCCACCGCACTTGAGAAAAAATCAGCTCTCAGCCGCTGGTTTCGTACCGCTCCCATGAAAGCCTTTTATGCTTCCGTTGATAAAGTGGTTGCCGTCTCGGAAGGCGTTCGCCAAGACACGCTGGGCTTAACTGAACTAGCTCCCGAGTGCGTTACGGTTATTCGGAACCCCGTCATTACACCTGAGATGGATAAGGCCATTGCTGAAAAGGCAGAACATCCCTGGTTTAACGACACTGCTATTACTCTGATTATGGGGCTTGGTCGACTCAGCCAACAAAAAGATTTTGCAACACTCATCCATGCATTTGCCTTAGTGAGAAAGGTTCGCCCTTGCCGCTTAATCATTTTAGGTGAAGGTGGCAAGCGTGAAGAACTGGAAACCTTAATCGATGAATTAAATCTCAGTGATGCTGTATCAATGCCCGGCTTCCAAAGTAATCCCTATGCCTGGCTGAAACATGCCTCAGTATTCGTTCTATCTTCCTTGTGGGAAGGCTCCCCAAATGTCTTAACAGAAGCTTTAGCCATTGGCATTCCCTCCGTGGCAACGCTTTGTCCAAGTGGCCCTGATGAAGTATTACAGGATGGCAAGTATGGTGAGTTGGTTCCTATGCAAGATAGTCAAGCGATGAGTCAGGCAATCTTAAAAACCCTTGACTCCCCTTTGCCTGCTGAGACTATCAAGCTGGCAGTTGAAGAGTACCGTGTGGACATTAGTGCGAAAAAATACTTGGCACTTTTTAAAGGAGAAGACTAAGCATGTGCGGTATTGCCGGCGTTTTCTTAACACAACAAACGCCAAGCCAGCAACAGCTTGAAAAAGCGATTACGGCTTTACAGCACCGTGGGCCTGATGGACACGGTATTTTTGTAAAAGACGCTGTTGGGTTGGTGCATACGCGACTTTCCATTATTGATTTGGAAGGTGGAGCACAACCACTGCATAGTCTTAATCAACAACTGCATGTGGTTGCCAATGGCGAAATTTATAATTACGAAAGGGTCAAACAAGCCCACCCCGATCAACAAAGCGCAACACAATCAGACTGCGAAGCGATTCTTACTTGCTTCCAACATCATGGTGCTAAAGGATTCGCAAAACTGGAAGGCATGTTCGCTTTTGCCCTTTATGACGATGCAACATCTTGTCTCTATTTGGGGCGAGATCGACTCGGTATTAAACCGCTTTACTATGCTGAGACATCAACTGGCGTGGTATTTTCCTCAGAAATAAAAGGCATCCTTCCTTTATTGGATAAACAAGCCGATATCAATGCAGAAGCCCTCAGCAGCTTTCTCAATTACCAATTCAATACCGGAAGAGACACGATCTTTCACAACGTGAAACGAGTGCTTCCAGGTGAATATCTGATCATCAATAACGAAGGTACAATCACTCATCATCAATATTGGTCTGCAACTTGCGTTGCCCCCCGTGATATTGAGCTTGATGAGGCGATGGAAGAATTTGAGTCTCTTTTTGACAGTGTAATGCAAGACCATCTGAAATCGGATGTCCCCTTGGGCTTATTCCTATCGGGCGGCATAGACTCCAGCATTATGTTGGCGAAACTCAGTGAAATTTATCCCGAACCACTGAGAACTTACTCACTTGGCTATGCTAACGCTGAAGATGAGTTATCACAGGCCAACACTCTCGCAGCACAATTCAAAACAGAGCACACACCACTAACAGTAAGCCGAGATGACCTATTTAATCGCATTGTGCATAGCATCTGGGCAAGTGATGATCTCATGCGTGATTATGCTTGCCTGCCCATGGCAGCATTGTCCGATAGAGCATCTCAAGATTTGAAAGTTGTCTTTTCCGGGGAAGGTGGTGATGAGGCTTTTGCAGGCTATCGTCGCTATGCCCCCTCTTTGGAAAACACCCTCAAATCATGGGTATTCGGCAGTGGAGGCATTAAAACCAGGGGTCAGTGGTCTTCTCGCAAATATGCCAAGCAAGCATTGGGGTCAACACTCAAAGACACGCACCCACGACAAGCGTTTAAAGATGCGTGGAATGCTTGCCCACCTTCCTGGTCAATGATGCAGAAGAAGCAATATGTTGATTTAACCACGTCTTTGCCAGATAACTTATTCGTCAAGTCCGACAGAATATCCATGGCCTTTGGTTTAGAAAGTCGCGTGCCTTTTTCTGATCACCGGCTTGTTGAATTTGGCTTATCCCTTCCTAATTCGATCAAGTATCCTGAACGCCAAGGAAAATACATTCTCCGCAAGTGGGCAGAAAAGGTGCTTCCAAAAGAACATCTAGCCATGCCAAAACGAGGTTTTTACGTTCCGGTGAAAAGCTGGCTATCAGGAAACTTCTTGGAGCAATTAACGCAAAAGCTGCTACAGAATCGTGCCATCCAAGAGTGGTTTGATATTGAACAATGTGCCAAGCTATTCAACGCACACAAAGCGGGGAAGAATATGTCCCGCGAAATTTGGGGGCTGATGCAATTTGCGATCTGGCACAAACTGTTTGTCGAACAACCGCAAACCATCCCCACGAAAAATGAAAACCCACTAGACTGGATTTAAACAGACCATGCTTTTGTCTCATAAACATAATTTTTTATTTGTGCATATCGCCAAAACAGGGGGCACGAGTGTTCGCTCTACGTTGAACAAATTACGTTGGCGTGACCC
>CACVAY010000127.1:7794-68675 GCA_902727985.1 uncultured Thiotrichaceae bacterium
ATGCTTGGCTATGACTTCGATGGGATAAAGGCGTAAAACTATGTTACCAAAACTCGTCATTTTGGATCGAGACGGGGTTATCAATGAAGACTCTGATCAATACATTAAATCTCCCGCAGAATGGATTCCGATTCCAGCTAGTTTAGAAGCTATCGCCAAACTCAATACAGCAGGGATTTTAGTCGGTGTTGCCACGAATCAATCTGGGATCGCTCGCGGCTATTATGATGAACAAACACTCGCGGATATGCATAAAAAAATGCAGACCTTATTAGCTTCACGAGGCGGACATATTGATAGCATCCGTTACTGTTCACACGGGCCAGACAATAGCTGCGAATGCCGAAAGCCCAAAGCAGGCATGTTACTGGATATCATCCAGCACTTAGGCATGGCAAAGTCAGAATGTATTTTTATTGGGGATACTTTAAGCGATTCTCAAGCAGCAAATAATGCAGCCATTGACTTTGCTTTAGTAAAAACCGGAAAAGGGAAACGTACCCTGAGAAATAACCCCAACTTTCTCCAAAACACGCCTGTATTTCAATCATTGGCAGATTATGTTGAACAGCTTGGCCTCAGCGTTTAGCCCCTAAAACTTGCTAGTTATTAAATTGATTCTGATAGAGGTTCGCATACTGCCCGTCATTCTCCAACAACTCCGTATGTGTGCCAGCCTCCACAATTTCACCTTTCGCCATTACAATGATCTTGTCAGCATTTTCAATAGTAGAAAGTCTATGCGCAATGATGATTGTTGTTCGATTGAGTTTTAGATTTTCCAAAGCTGCCTGCACAAGCTTTTCGGATTCATTATCCAAAGCCGATGTTGCTTCATCCAGAATCAATATCGGGGCATCTTTGTATAAAGCTCTGGCAATGGCGATACGTTGACGCTGCCCACCTGAGAGCTTGACCCCATCCTCGCCAATATCGGTATTTAATCCATGCGGCATTTCATCGATAAAGATTTTAGCATTCGCTGATTCAATCGCGGCATTGACACGCGCATCATCAATCCCATCTTCACCATAGGCTATATTGTTAGCTAGTGTTCCATTAAACAAGGTCACATCCTGGCTTACCAGTGCAATATTACGCCGCAAGTCAGCAAGTGAAAGGTCAGCAATATTGATACCATCGATACGAATTTCTCCCTCATTGATTTCATATAATCGAGGTAACAAATTCGCCATGGTGGTTTTCCCACTGCCTGATGAACCAACTAAGGCAATCGTTTGATTAGCTTCAATGTTTAAGGACAGCTTATTGATGGCATGCACCTCTGCTTCATCATATTGGAATAACACATTATCGAACTCGATATTCCCTTTTAACAGCACATCTTGATTTGCCGCTTTTTGTTCTTTTTCACCAACGGTATCTATTAAACCAAACACGCTCTCTGCCGCGGCCAAACTGCGTTGCAACGGCTCATTGACTTTTGTTAATCGTTTTATCGGCGCTAATAATAAACCTAGAGCGCCAAAGAACGACATAAACGTCCCCACTGACATTTGCTCTGCTTCTATACGATTGGTACTTAAATAAATAATGTAAGCCATGACAAAGGCACTAATCATTTCAACAATAGGAACACTCAGTGAAGAGGCGGTTTGAAATTTCATTTGATAGCGACGCACCCAGTTCGCTACTTCTTTCATACGCTGACGTTCGTAATCCTGCCCCCCAAACATTTTGACTTCTTTATGACCCCGTATTGCCTCACCTAAGACATGATTCATATTGCCAAAGCTTTCCTGTGATTTATTACTCGCGACCCGTAAACGCTTGCCGATGAAATAAACCACCGCCGCAATGACCGGCACAAATGCAAATAAGATAAGACTGAGTTTCCAGTCCAGATAGAACATCCAGGCAATGAGACCAATAACCTGTACACTATCACGCACTAATGTGACCAATACTGTCGTAGCGGATGCTGTTACTTGCGAAACATCATTGGTAAATTTTGAGATAATTCTGCCAACGGCATTATTATCAAAAAATGTGGTCTTTTGGGTGATCACGCGATCAAACATGGTTAATCGTAAATCCATAACGACTTTGCTAGAAACCCAGGCAAATGCAATGGTGCTGACAAAGCTGGTCAAGCCTCTAACCGAAAAAAGAAGCAATAGAACAATAGGCATCCAGAAGATATAGTCTTCGTTTTTTTCAACAAAAGCGCCATCCAAAAGTGGCTTCATCATTGCGGCAATAGCAGGCTGTGTAATGGCCAGCAAGACGGTTGCCAAGATTCCTACAATGAATAATGCACGATAGGGCTTTAGTTGACGTAGCAATCTCAGGTACAAGTTCTTGCTATTGACGATAGAGTCATTCATATAGGTCGGATCTAAAAATAAACGGATTCACATATGGAGTCATTGACTGTGTCTGGGGCCCTTAGCCTGCTAAATTTCCCCCAACCTATTCATAGATTCCAATAAAATAGTCCGGCATGATAGCATTAGCGCTATTTTTATTTACACTTAAAAAGAAATTCGCATGAATCTCCAAACCACCATCAATAAAGTCATTGAGAAACAAGACCTCACTGCCCCTGAAATGCACAATGCCATGCAGACCATCATGACAGGGGAAGCCACTCCTGCGCAGATTGGAGGGTTTCTTGTTGCACTGCGCATGAAAGGCGAAACGGTTGAAGAAATTACCGCAGCAGCTAATGTCATGCGGGAGTTGTCCGCGAAAGTCACGATTGATTCTGACTCTGCTGTCGATATCGTGGGCACAGGTGGTGATGGCTCAGGCACTTTTAATATTTCCACCGCAAGCATCTTCGTCACAGCCGCAGCGGGTGGTACGGTCGCTAAACACGGTAATCGCTCTGTTTCCAGTAAATCGGGGGCTGCCGACTTACTAGAAGCAGCAGGCATCAATCTTGCCATTACACCCGAGCAAGTCGCTGAATGTATCAATGAACTTGGCGTTGGTTTTATGTTTGCGCAGAATCACCACAGTGCGATGCGGCATGCTATTGGTGCACGTAAAGAACTCGCTACTCGTACGATCTTCAACCTGCTCGGTCCTCTGACAAATCCCGCATCGGCACCCAATATGGTTCTCGGGGTATTTTCTGAACATTGGGTTACGCCTTTAGCGCATGTTTTAAAGGAATTAGGCTGTAATCATGCCATGGTGGTGCATGCTGACGACGGCATGGATGAAATCAGCATTAATGGCGCAACCTCTGTTGCAGAACTCAAAGATGGGGAGGTTAGTCAATACCGGATCCAACCCGAAGATTTTGGCTTTACCTCTGCCTCTCTCGATACGATTACCGTCGATTCTCCCGAAGAAAGTCTAGCGATGATTCAAGGAGTATTCGCGGGTGACGAATCACCGGCTCGACACATCGTAGCGATGAATGCTGGTGCGGCGATTTATGTTGCAGGTCTAGCCTATTCTCATGCCGCAGGTGTGAAACTCGCGCTTGCAACCATGGATGATGGTTCCGCAGCTGCAAAACTTGATGCTCTTAAAAACAAAACCAATAGCTAAACCATGACTGACACCCCTGATATTCTGAAAAAAATTCTTGCAACCAAGCAGGAAGAAATCGCCGAACGTAGCCAACAAAACTCGTTGAGTGATTTAAAACACGCCTGTAAAGACTCACCTATCGTTCGCCCTTTTGTGCAAGCAATGCGAGACAAAATCCAACAAGGTGAGCCTGCGGTTATCTCTGAAATCAAGAAAGCATCGCCGAGTAAAGGGGTGATGCGTGAAAATTTCATCCCTGCTGAGATAGCGAAAAGTTATGAACAAGGTGGAGCATGCTGCTTATCTGTTTTAACTGATGCGCAATATTTCCAAGGCCATGAAGATTACCTGCAACAAGCACGTAATGCGTGTTCACTTCCCGTATTACGCAAAGACTTTACAATAGATCCCTATCAGGTTTATGAGGCTCGTAGCATTGGCGCTGACTGTATTCTACTCATTGTCGCAGCATTGGACGATGCTCAGCTCTCAGAACTTTACCAACTCGCAACTGAATTAGGCATGGATGCCCTTATTGAAGTACACGATGCGGCTGAGTTAGAGCGCGGCATGAAACTGGATGCTCCTTGGATTGGCATCAATAATCGTAATTTACGCACCTTTGAGACATCACTCGATACAACTTTAGAGTTACTTAAGACATTAGATGATGACTGCATGGTTGTTACTGAAAGCGGCATTCTTACTGTAGAGCATGTGCAATTGATGCGTGATAATCATGTCAATGCTTTTCTGGTTGGCGAAGCGTTCATGCGTGCAGAACAACCTGGTGAAGAATTGCATCGCTTATTTTACTAATCACATACGACAATGATTCTTTCGCCTTTAACTCGCAAAAGGGTCATGACAAACTGTTCTAAAACATTGTGATACACACTTAAGAAAATATAATTTTATGATAACGCATCCTAATATTGATCCCGTAGCACTCCAGCTCGGCCCTCTTGCGGTTCACTGGTACGGCATCATGTATGTGATCGGCTTTTTAGGTTTCTTGTTTCTCGGTAAATACCGAGCAAGAAAACCCGGCAGCCCCGTGACTCCAGACCAAGTCGATGACCTGATGTTTTATGGCGCACTCGGTGTTGTCGTTGGTGGACGCCTTGGCTACATCATCTTCTATAACTTCCAAGCCTTCCTGCAAGACCCGATGCTGCTATTTCGTATCGGCGAAGGAGGCATGAGCTTTCATGGCGGGTTACTTGGCGTACTGCTTGCCGCTTTATGGCTTTCTCGCAAATGGAATCTGAAGTTTCTGCAAATTGGTGATTTTATAGCGCCAATGGTACCCATTGGTTTAGGTGCAGGACGCATTGGCAACTTCATCAACCAGGAGCTCTGGGGGAAACCTACTGCGGGTGACTGGGGGGTTGTTTTCCCAAAAGCAGCAGATGGTTTAGCTCGACACCCCACACAACTTTATGAGGCTGCACTAGAAGGCTTGGCACTATTTTTAATTCTGTGGTTCTTCTCAAGCAAACCACGCCCATTAGGTGCGGTATCGGGCATGTTCCTCTTGTTCTACGGATTATTCCGTGGTTTTGTGGAATTCTTCCGCTTACCTGATGAACATATTGGTTATCTTGCCTTTGGCTGGTTTACCCAAGGCATGCTGCTATCCTTACCCATGATTATTGCAGGCATCGCCTTACTGGTGTTTGCAGTGAAAAAAGGCAAAACAGCATGAAGCAATATCTCGACTTAATGCGCCATGTGCGTGATAACGGTACCTTCAAAGAAGATCGTACGGGTACAGGCACAACTTCTGTTTTTGGTCATCAAATGCGTTTTAATTTGCGTGAAGGCTTCCCCTTGGTGACCACCAAGAAATGCCACTTACGCTCAATCATTCATGAACTCTTATGGTTCTTGAAAGGTGATACCAATATCAACTATCTCAAAGAAAATGGCGTACGAATTTGGGATGAATGGGCGGATGAAGATGGCAACTTAGGCCCTGTATATGGTTATCAATGGCGCTCATGGCCAACACCTGATGGTGGACATGTTGATCAAATTTCCCAAATCATTGATCAAATCAAGAACACCCCTGATTCTCGCCGCATTATTGTGAGCGCATGGAATGTCGCTGAAATTGAGAATATGGCGCTCCCACCTTGCCATGCTTTTTTCCAATTTTATGTTGCTGATGGAAAACTCTCGTGCCAGCTCTATCAACGTAGTGCCGACATCTTCTTAGGTGTACCGTTTAATATCGCCTCTTATGCCCTATTAACGATGATGGTTGCTCAGGTTACTGGCCTGGAAGTCGGTGATTTTGTACATACATTGGGAGATGCGCATTTATATTCCAATCACATGGAGCAAACCGATTTGCAGCTTAGTCGTGAGCCTTATCCTATGCCCACCATGCACATCAATCCAGAAATAAACTCAATTTTCGATTTCACGATTGATGATTTTGAATTACAGGATTATCAAAGTCATCCACATATCAAAGGTCTGGTAGCCGTTTAAAACACATGGCAAACTCCGCATTGAACACTTCACTTTCGGCGCCAGTTACTTCGCTTAAAGGTGTAGGCCCACACATTGCGGTAAAACTCGAAAAACTAGGCATTTCGCAAATACAGGATCTCCTCTTCCACTTGCCGCTACGCTATCAAGACCGCACCCGTATCCACAATATCAGCAATGTAACGGCTGGGCAGGAAGTACTCGTCGAAGGCGTAGTAGAGAGTTGCAACATAGTCATGCGCCGCCGTCGTATGATGATTTGTCAAATCTCAGACCAAACCGGGCGTATGACCTTACGCTTCTTCCATTTCTCTAGTGCGCAACAAAAGAGTCTTGCCACTGGCACAGAAATTCGATGTTTTGGCGAGGTGAGACAAGGGCCAAACATGCTTGAAATGGTACACCCTGAGTACACACAAGCAGACAATACCTCACGCTTGCAACTCAGTGATACCTTAACCGCTAGCTATCCATCAACAGATCGTTTGCAACAACGTAGTCTTCGCAAGTTTATTACTCAGGCTTTGAGCCAATTAACCGAACTTGGTGATTTACTTCCCCCAAGCCTGCAAAGCAAATACCAACTTCCGGCCTTAAACGAAGCGATTAAAACGATCCATGAGCCACCACCGGAGGCGGATGTTTTTGCCTTATTAAACGGCCAACATCCTGCTCAACGCCGCTTAATATTTGAAGAAATGCTAGCTCACCACCTCAGCTTGCGCCAATTACGCCAACATACGCAAAACCTGCCTGGCATGCCCATGCAAGCCAAGGTTCAAAGCTATCAACAACTATTAAAAAGCCTGCCCTTTCAGCTTACACAAGCACAACATCGTGTCATCGCAGAAATTCACGGCGACATGCAAAATAGCTGGCCAATGAACCGCTTGGTACAAGGTGATGTCGGTTCGGGTAAAACACTAGTTGCTGCAGCAGCTGCATTATTGGCAATCGATAATGGCTATCAAGTTGCCATTATGGCACCGACTGAAATTCTAGCTGAACAGCACTTTGTGAATTTCCAGACTTGGCTTGAGCCTTTGAATATTCAAGTCGGCATCGTCTCGGGTAAACAAACCGCTAAAGAAAAACGTTCACAACGGGAAAATTTACAACTCGGCCTGTCTCGTTTAGTCGTAGGAACACACGCTCTCTTCCAAAAAGATGTAATTTTCCAATCCTTAGGTTTACTCGTTATTGATGAGCAACACCGTTTTGGCGTTGATCAACGCCTTGCCTTGCGCGAAAAAGGCAAACAAGAAGATGCGTATCCTCATCAGCTCATTATGACTGCTACCCCCATTCCACGCACACTCGCAATGACGACCTGTGCGGATCTGGATTATTCAGTCATTGATGAATTGCCACCTGGGAGACAAGCTATTACAACCGTAGCCATCCCTATTGAAAGACGTGATGAAATCATTGCCCGTATCCGTGGCGTCATCGAAGAAGGACGTCAGGTCTATTGGGTTTGTACCTTGATTGAAGAATCAGAAGCCTTACAATGCCAAGCCGCAGAAGATGCCTTCGAGCAATTAAAAGAAAACTTACCGACTCTCAATGTTGGACTGGTACACGGTCGGATGAAACCTGCTGAAAAAGAAGCCTCCATGCAAGCCTTCAAGGAAGCTAAAATTGACCTGCTGATTGCGACAACCGTTATCGAGGTTGGCGTCGATGTTCCCAATGCCAGCTTGATGGTGATTGAAAATGCAGAGCGTTTAGGATTAGCGCAACTGCATCAATTGCGTGGTCGTGTGGGTCGTGGTACAGCCGCCAGTAGCTGTGTATTGCTTTACCAGCCACCTTTATCAAAACATGCGCATAAACGGATAGATGCCTTACGCAAGAGTAGCGACGGCTTTGAACTGGCGCGAATCGATCTGGAAATTCGCGGCCCAGGAGAAGTATTCGGTACGCGCCAAACTGGAGAATTACAATTCCGCATTGCCGATTTAATGCGCGACCAGGTCTTACTACCTGATGTACAAACTGCGGCGGAAGAGCTTCTGAACATCGCCCCGGAAGTCTCACCACAACTCATAAAACGCTGGATCAACCGAGCAGAGGAATATTCCAATGTCTAAACGTCCTACTGTACTGTGCTTTTCGGGCCATGATCCTTCTGGTGGGGCGGGCATTCAAGCTGATATTGAAGCCATCAAAGCACAGGGCTGCCATGCCCTCAGTGTCATCACCTGTTTAACACGACAAGATACGCATAATATTTTCAACATTTCGCCCTGTTCAACTGAAACTATCAAGCAACACGCTCAAACCCTCTTTGAGGATATTGAAATTGATGCCATAAAAATTGGTTTAATCGGTGAGGCAAAGATAGCCTTAGCCCTTAGTGAGGTTCTCTCCGAGCACCCTGATGTTCCTGTTATTTTTGACCCTGTATTGGCCGCAGGTGGCGGGTATGAATTTGCCAGCGAACAATTACTGGATACTATCAAAAGCAAACTACTCCCCCTTACCACTGTTATCACACCCAATACTCAGGAAACGATGCGATTAACGGAAACTTCTGTTTGGAATAATGCGGCCCACATTTTTTCAGCGCGGGGAGTAAAATACACGCTAATCACTGGCACCCATGAAAACGCCACTGCTGTTACGAATCGACTTTTCAACCATAACAAATTACTAACAGAACACGTATGGGGACGTCTCCCGAAGACTTACCACGGCTCTGGCTGTACGTTAGCTTCTTCGCTAGCAGCCAATATTGCCAAGGGTTTATCTATCGAAGATGCTGCTTATAAGGCTCAGGATTACACATGGCAGAGCTTAAAAAATAGTTTCCAGATAAGTTCAGGGCAAGCGATCCCCTTACGCTAAGAAACATCATGCACCATTAGTCGAAGCGTGTTGAGTTTACGTGGCATTTACACTTACACTAGCGCGATATAATAAAAACAATAACAAAGGGCTATTCACTACCATGCTAGTCGCAGACACCGTCGTTTTTCCGAGCCTTATCAAACGCCTCTTGGATAATGGTCATCTCACTCATGACAAAGCCACTGAAGCAGTCAAAGAAGCGAATGCTGAAGGCACACCCATTGTCACCTATCTTTTACAGGCACGCATGGTTGATCAGCAAGTCATTGCACACACCTGTAGTATTGAATATGGTCTCAATATGGCAGATATCGATGCCATTGAAATCACGGAGGAAGTTAGGGACGTCCTCTCTATCGACAAAGCGCGTAAATTACAACTCCTACCTATTTTCAAACTTGGAAAAGGCGTTCACGTTGGTGTAGCAGATCCCCATTATCTAAGCAATCTTGATGATATTAAGTTTGCAACGGGCCTTGTTGCCGAACCCGTCATTATCGAATATAGCAAGCTTCAAGCCTTGCTAAGAAATAACACGGGCGGTGATACAGGAGATGCTGAGCGCATGGGAATGACAGTGGGTAACCAAGCCACTGAGCAAAACCTGACGCTCGATATTTACGAACTCGAAAGCGATGCTGAAAAAGAAGAGGAGAATGACGACACAGGTATTGATATCACCAAATTCGTAAATGAATTGCTAACACACGCTATCCAAAAAGGCGTTTCTGATATTCATATTGAGCCTTATGAAAAGCTCCTACGTGTTCGCTACCGTATTGATGGCATTTTGCAGGTTATCGCCACACCACCTAAAAAGATTTCACGTAAGCTTTCTGCACGCATAAAAGTCATGTCAAAGTTGAACACGTCAGAACGTCGTGTTCCACAAGATGGTCGAATTCACTTTCGCGTTGGTGAAGACCGCTTTATCGATTTTCGTGTCAATACCTTACCGACATTGTATGGCGAAAAAATCGTTATGCGAATATTGGACTCTTCAAGTGCCAGCTTAGGCGTAGACATGTTGGGTTTTGAACCTGAGCAAAAAGAAGCCTTGCTGGATGCATTAAAAAAGCCAGACGGCATGATTCTGGTTACAGGCCCAACAGGTAGTGGTAAAACCGTCACGCTCTATACTGGCCTAAACATACTCAATACCTCTGAAACCAATATTGCCACGGCCGAAGATCCTTCGGAAATTCAGCTTCCTGGTATTAATCAGGTCAATGTAGACCCCAAAGTGGGCTTAACCTTTGCCAGCGCTTTAAAAGCCTTTCTGCGACAAGACCCAGATATCATCATGGTAGGTGAGATTCGTGACTTGGAAACCGCTGATATCGCCATCAAAGCCGCACAAACAGGTCACTTGGTTTTATCTACCCTACATACGAACAGTGCGCCTGAAACACTGACGCGTTTGATGAACATGGGTGTTAAACCGTTCAATATCGCCTCCACAATCCATTTGATTGTGGCACAACGCCTTGCACGACGCCTCTGCCCTAAATGTAAACAACAGGCTAAATACCCTGACAATGCACTGCTTCAGCTTGGTTTTAAACGAGAGGAACTGCAAGACTTGGTGATCTACGACCCAGTTGGCTGTAACCACTGCTCAAATGGCTATAAGGGACGGGTCGGCATTTATCAAGTGATGCCTATTTCAACCGATATGGGACGATTGGTTATGGATGGTCGAAATGCCATGGACATTGCTGACCAAGCACAGAAAGAAGGTATCTCGGATTTACGCCAATCAGCTTTAACGAAAGCGCGAAACGGACTTATCTCTCTTCAAGAACTTGAACGTGTAACAAAAGACTAATTATTATGGCAACTTCAACTATTGACCAACCAACTTTTGTTTGGGAAGGCACTAATAAAGACGGCGTAAAAATTCGTGGCGAAGATAGAGCGGCAAATGCCAACTTATTAAAAGCAACATTGCGCCGCAAAGGTATTAAGCCAAAATACATCAAGCCCAAGCGTAAACCATTATCAAAAGCAAAAATCACGACGGGTGATATTGCACAATTTGCTCGCCAGCTTACATCAATGATGCGATCGGGCGTACCACTTATTCAATCACTTGAGTTGATGTCGTCAGGTCATGAAAACCCCTCCATGCAGGAACTTATCAAAACGGTCTCTAAAGATATCGCAGCTGGTAATGATCTTGGTAGCTCTTTGGGTAAACATCCAAAGTATTTCGATGAACTCTTCGTCAATCTAGTGAGTGCTGGTGAACATGCAGGTACCTTAGAAATAATGCTGGAAAAAGTGGCGACTTATAAAGAAAAAAGTGAATCCTTAAAATCGAAAATCAAAAAGGCCATGATGTACCCATTGATGGTTATCATTGCTGCCGTTGTGGTGACATCGATCATGCTGATTTTTGTTATTCCACAATTTAAGGATTTATTCGAAGGGTTTGGTGCAGATCTTCCGGCCTTTACCCAGTTCGTAGTCAACATGTCTGAATGGCTGCAAGCAAAGTGGTATATACCCTTAGGAATGATTATCGCCCTCGGTTATGCCTTTGGACAAGCCAAACAACGCTCCCCTGGCTTCAATCATTTGATGGATAGGATTGTACTGAAATTACCTGTTACAGGTGACATCATCAACAAATCATCGGTGGCACGATTTGCAAGAACGCTGGCTACCATGTCATCTTCTGGTGTCCCTTTGGTGGAAGCAATGGACTCGGTTGCAGGCGCAACAGGTAACGCTCTCTATAAAGACGCCACCCTTAAAATGAAGGAAGACACATCCAAAGGGGTGCAGTTAAATGTTGCCATGCAAACCACTCAGCGCTTCCCTAAAATGGTTGTGCAAATGACTAAAATCGGTGAAGAATCGGGACGCTTGGAAGAAATGCTCGATAAGGTTGCTGACTACTACGAAGAACAAGTTGATGACTTAGTAGACTCTCTCTCCAAAACGATTGAGCCTATTATTATGGGTGTTCTCGGTATCTTGGTCGGCGGTTTGATCGTTGCCATGTATCTACCGATCTTTAAAATGGGTTCTGCCATCTAAGCTCAGAAAATTCGGTATACTGCACAGGCTCTTTACCCTATAGAGCCTGTTTATTGGCTTTCTCGTTTCTCTTAATTTTGTGCTTCGATTCAGCATCGACTGACTTATGACTATCATTGATCTTCTACAACAAAACGCCGGTTTTTTTTATTTCACGGTCGGCATTTTTTCTCTATTGATTGGGAGCTTTTTAAATGCGGCAATTTATCGTATTCCTGTCATGTTAGAAAAAGACTGGAAGAAGAGCTGCAAAGAACTTTTGGAAGATGACGAATCACCTGAAAGTGATACCGATGGCGAAAAATTTAATCTGCTAACACCGCGCTCACAATGCCCACAATGCAATCATATGATCACAGCGATAGAAAATATTCCTGTTTTCAGTTACTTGTTTTTACGTGGGAAATGCAGTGATTGCGGAACAAAAATTTCAATCCAATATCCACTGATTGAGGTTTTTACCATGCTAGCCTCACTTGTAGTAGCTTGGAAGCTTGGCCCGACACTGCAAACACTTGCTGCGCTATTCTTTCTTTGGACATTAATTACACTGTCAGTGATTGATGCTAAAACCATGTATTTGCCTGATGACCTCACACTTCCCCTTATGTGGATGGGTATTGCTATCAGCTTCTTTCCACTTTTTGTAGACCTCAGAGATAGCATTATAGGTGCAATGGCTGGCTATTTATTCTTATGGAGCCTTTATCATGTATTCAGACTCATCACTGGAAAAGAAGGCATGGGCTATGGTGACTTTAAATTGCTTGCTGCAATTGGTGCTTGGGGCGGCTGGCAAATATTGCCCTTCACGATCTTTACCTCGTCACTCTTAGGTGCCATCTACGGCATTACCATAATGATTGTTGCACGCTCTCGTGAAAGCAAACCCATGCCATTTGGTCCCTGGCTTGCATTAGCTGGCTTCATTGGCTTTGTATGGAGAGATGAGATTCTCACTCTGATGAAAGTTTATTTCTACATTTAAAACATGTTATCAGCATTACCGCCTACTCAATTCCTAACTTGGATTCAAGGCTTCCAACCCACCTAAATCTTGCTGAGATTTATTGGCTTCAAGCGAAGGAAATTGCTTGAGCTTTTGATAAAGAGGACGTCCATCCCAGGAAACCTCACGTTTCGCATAGAGCGCCTCACTGAGCGCCTGTATTTCTGTCCTCAGAAAACCATTCTCCGCATCCGCAATAGCTTCCAGAGTTACAGGGGTGATACCGGCAATTTCTTTCGCCCATCTCGTAACAGCAATTTGCATAGCTACCGCTGATTTTTGTTTGACTGCAGTAGCAAGTTGCTCCCATACTTTGTCGATATGCTTTTGTTTATCACCTTGCGATTGCTTTATCAACTGATAACACCTCGCCAAATAAGCAATACCTCCTAATAACAATCCAGCCAATAAAATACCTACATACCACCCGATTTTCTCTTGCAGGGGCTCTTCAACAGCAATACCTTCTTTAACAGGAGAAGAATCCATTTCTAAACCTTTTTCTGTCATCGGCTCACCACTGATTTTCAGTGTCTCTGAAAATAAAACGGCAACTTCTTCTTCATCAGTCGTTACGTTCCACCAGGGAATATAAATCTCAGGTAAGTTTATTTCTCCACCTCCAGCTGGAATCAAGGTGAATTTTTGTATCCACTCCCCTGTCACGCCACTGTTAGTTTTATTGTTTTTTAATTCAACAGGCTCAGCATAGGATTTAATTCCCTTCGGTAGATTGAGCTGTAGATCTGGTAACTGCTCCGCCCTTAGACCATCCGCAATAATACCTAGCACTAACGTGACTGGTTCTCCTGACATCAATTGATCAACAGGCTTTGACCATTTTCCATAGACCGTAAGGTTCTTTGCTGGCAACCATTCTTGCCCCGTATAGGCTGAATTCCGCGGCTTGACATCTATTGTTATCGGCTTTGAAAAAGCCCGCACAGAACGTCCTGAGGTGAACATATTAAACATACCAAAACCATTACCCGTTTGACGCGCATCAGGCACAACGGCCCGAAAGCGTGACGCTGCTATATTAATTTCTCCACTACGTTTTGGAAATATTGCATAACTTCGTTCAATGACTTGATAACGTCGATTATTCACTGTTCGATAATAACTGGGGCGATTATTCAAAACCAGAATCTCAGCAGCATCGTCCTCTACCTCTGGCAGAGTGAGGCTCGCATTATCTATGGGCACTGCATGATGGAGTTTTTGGGTAATAAGAATCTGCCCTGACACATAGGGAGAGGATGGCGTAATATCTGTTTCAATAAAGACTTCTTTATCCGCCTGATCATTTTCAGGAAGCGTATCGGTAACTTCTATGGTGATCGGGTTGGTAAAATCTTGCCCCACTTTTATTGCTGGTACGGTTAGCTTCCCCTTTCTTTTAGGCAACAGCGTTATTGCCCAGCTATTCTTGATATTGGTTGAGCCGTTGATAACACTAATCGCACTGCTATTCTTTTGGCTAAGGATTTGAAAGTCTTTCTTGAGCACGGACAAATCAGGCCTACCTGCTGATGCTCCTTCTACACTAACCGTTAACGTAAAAGGCTCATCAGGTGTCATGACAGTGGGGGTTGCCCAAACTGAGGCTTTTGCAGCATAGGCTTCCATCATAAAAGTCATACTCAGCATGGCTATCAAGCAAAATAGAAAGCACCCTTTTTTTACCATTGCTGCTCCTCCATTTTTTGACGGCGCTGACGATATTGGTATTGAAACTTTCTTGCCCATAAGCCTGAAGGATCATCAGGCACTTTCTTTAAGAATTGTTTTTGGAAGGCAGCTTTTTCTTGCTCTGTTGCTCGCATGACGTCAAATTCCTCGCCCTCTTCTTTATCCTTTTTCTGTTCAAGGCTCGACATTTCTTCGCCCTTTTTTTCTTGCTCTGGCTTCTTTTCCTCTTTACCAAAATTCTCTAGCGCTTTTTTATCGGCTTCCGCCTGTTCTTTAGCTTCTTTGCCTTCTTTGCCTTCTTTGCCTTCTTGATCATCCGACTCTGTTTCTTGTTCGCCACTTTTGTTTTCTTTATTGGACTCTTCTTCTTGTGACTCTCCGCCTTTCGAATCTTCTTGTTTTTCTTGTTTTTCTGATTCACTTTGATCTTTTGGCGGAGGAGATTCCTGCTCCTTAAGCCATCCTTCAACCAATGCCATATTAGCTAGCGCATCTTCATGATCGGGAGATTCTTCTAAAACATCCTGATAGGCACTGATAGCCTCTTTATATCGCTTTTGCTTAGCGAGTGCATTCGCTCGGTTGTATTGAGCATTGGTAGTGTCGGATTCAGCAAATAGTTGTTCTGCCGCTTCATAATCACCTTTCTCGTAGGCACTACTGGCCTGCCATTGCTTATCCTTAAACAGCTTTTCAGAGTACTCAAAATCTCCCTGCTCGAATGCGTGTTGCCCACGCTGGTCAGGTGTTTTCCAAAGACTTTGCCAATCAAAGGCATAGACTGGCTGAGGTTGCTGCAACACAACAATAAATAATAAGAATAAATAACCTTTACGAAATAACAGAAGCATCAACACAACAATGGGGAACAGCAGCCAAATACCTGCATTTTCTGAATAATTGATTTTCTTGTCCGTAGCTTTTTCTAAAGACGTTGTCTCATCAACTTGCATGAAGGTAAACAGCCTATCGATATCATCATCATTAATGGTTGAAACGACATAATACCCTTGCCCTGTGGCTGCTATTTCCTTTAAGCCCGCCTCATCAACAATAGCCCGAATACGTTTTTCCTCTCGATTAACCAAGAAGCCGCCACCTCGTAAGGGAATAACATCACCTTTTGCCGTACCAATTTGCATGACCGAGACCAGAAAACCATCGTTTGCTGCTTGCTTTGCTTGCTTTAAGGTTTTTGATGGTGTACTTGTTCCATCTGTTATCAACAGTATATGACCCGTCGGATATCCCCCATTTTTCAATAAATCATGCGCAACCTCTATAGCACGATCTACTCTGCTGCCCTGTGCTGGCATCGTATATGGGTCTAAATGTTCTACTTGTGCGGTGATGGTATCGACATCTTCTGTCATGGGTGCAACGGCAAATGCATCACCCGCAAAGACAACTAAACCCGTTTGCCCTTCAATACGCAGTTGCATCAGATCATTTAATTCAAATTTAGCCCTGGCTAATCGATCCGGTGCAATATCCTTGGTAAGCATAGACGCAGAAAGATCCAAGGCAATCACCAAACCATGATTCACTTTATAGCCCGGCAATGAACGCTTTTGCCAACTGGGCCCTGCCAACGCAATAACCATGAGCATACTTAATACAGCCATTAGCCAAAACAACCAATGTTTACTCTTTCCCTCACCACTACTGACCACGAAAGGCTGTAAGGCCTTATCAATAAAAGCATCCCAAACGGTAACTTTCGTCACATACTTGGCCAAACTGTAAAAAACAAATGCCAAAACAGGTATGAAGATTAGCCACAAAGGGTAGATGAAATGAAAATCAACCATGGTTTGCCCTCAATTTAATGAGATACGCTATCATCAGTAAGAACAAAGAAACCGTCAGCGGCCAATGAAAGAGATCCTTACGTGGACGCCACCACTGCTCCTCTTCTGTAACAGGTTCTAGCTCATCAAGTTTGGCATAGATGTCTTCGAATTCTTTGGTGTTACGAGCCCTGAAATATACCCCGTTGGTCTGTTCAGCAATCG
Organism: uncultured Thiotrichaceae bacterium; assembly: GCA_902727985.1. GTDB lineage: Bacteria > Pseudomonadota > Gammaproteobacteria > Thiotrichales > Thiotrichaceae > HyVt-477. The sequence goes on from CACVAY010000127.1 coordinate 24,415, forward strand.
CCTTCAAGGCGGGTTCATCAAGGTCATTTCGACGGCTCATAAAACCACCTCGCGACACAGAGCCAATACCCACCGTATAAATCTTTAACTTTGCATCTGCTGCCAGCCTGGTTGCTTCCGCTACATCAACACCAGCTGTCGCTGCACCATCTGTCATCAATACCAACACATGCTTTTCGTCAGGCTTCTCAATAGTACGCTTTACTGCCAAAGCAATGGCATTACCGATTGCCGTTCGCTCCCCTGCAAGCCCTAACACAGCTTCATCCAGCAATCTAACAATGGAGTGCCGGTCCAGGGTTAAAGGCACTTGCACATAGGCATTGTCCCCAAACAAAATCAATCCAAGACGATCATTCTCACGACGTAAAATAAAGTCTGTGGCAACCTTCTTAGTTGCCGCTAAACGTGAGACATTAGCTCCTCCAACACGAAAATCTCGCTGTTCCATACTCCCAGAAAGATCCACTGCCATCATGATATTACGCGCACTTTGCGACAAACTAATAGGATCACCGACCCAAATGGGGCGTGCGACCGCGATGACAACAGCCAACCATGCCAATATCATCAGTATCTTGATTATTTTTTTTGATCTACCTGGAACCGAAATAGCATCTTCTTGGAATACACTAATATCGGGTAATTTAAGCGCTGCTTGCTGAGAACTTTGGACAGACTTAAACAGCCGACGCATCAAAATCGGTAACGGTAGAAGTACTAAAAAATAAATCCATTGAAATTCAAACATACTATTTCCGTTGCTGTCTGACCCACTTTTCAGCGAGCGCAATCAGTTTTCGTGAATATTTAACTTCTTTGTTTTGATACGGTAATGCAGCGAAAACCCTTCCTAGCCCTTGACTGAATTCATCACTTTTACTTTTCTGATCTAAAAACGTTAGCCATTCTTCACCCACTAAACCTGCTGTTTCTTTTCGCCCATAGAGGGTTACTGCAACTCTTCGTAATATTCGTGACAAATCTTTAATGACCGACTCATCCTGAACCTCATCCAAGCCCTTTAGCATCATTAATGCTTCATCGATTGCCTGATTTCTTGCCCTAAACTGTTTGCTACGTCGCCATTTCTGAAAGATCAGTAAGGCAATAAATAAAATCATTGCCATTAATAACCACCAGCCTGGTGCCAGCGGCCACCAAGAGACAGGCTCTGGAAGGTGGATCCCACGTAAATCCTGTGTTGCGTTCATCGCAGACCTCGCGATATATTCATCAATACATGGTTCTGTTCGTCATTGGTTAAAACCTCTATCAAACCAGCCCCGACCTTACGCGCATCCTTCTGTAACAATTGTTGGCGCTGTTGATAAGCCTGTTGATATTTTTTTGCCAAATTCTTTTGCTTGGGATGAATAAATAATGACGCTAGTGAATCCGTAACCCGCAATCCTGACACATCAGGCAATTGCTGTTCAAATGGGTCAGCGATTGAAACAAGGTGTACTGCTGCTTTTCGTGTTAGTCCCAATAGTTGCTGACGATTAGTTTCACTATACCCCTGAAAATCACTGATGATAATAATTTGCGATCCTGAGTTAGCAATATGCCTTAGCCCATCAAAATCCAGACCTGAACTTTTCTTGTCTGTATTATTCAGCAAGTTTTGGGTGCTATCAGCAATATGCTTGAGCCATCGAGAAATACCTGACATTGAGCGCGAGGGACGCATTTCGATACCCTCTGACACCGTTTCTACAACCCCCCCCACACGATCACCATCTAGCCACATCTTCCATGTCAAAAGACTGGCTATCTCAGCGGCGACCACAGACTTATACTTTCCTCTTGTTCCAAAAAACATCGAAGGTCGACAGTCAACATACAGTAATACTGGACGCTCACGCTCTTCTTGGAAGATTTTGGTATGCGCTTTGCCCGTTTTTGCAGTCACCCGCCAATCCATCGTTCGCACATCATCTCCAGGCTGATACAAACGAGACTCGGCAAAATCCATGCCACGACCTTTTTGTGTTGATAAATGATGCCCTGACTGACGCGCATGGACATTTTTACTACCACGCTGGAGTAAACGTGCCATTGAACGCTGCTTTAACAACGACTTGAGGGAGCTATAAATGAGTCCATCGCCCGCTTGCATTAGGGAACAGCCACGAAGTTAAGCAGTAAATCAATCACTCTATTCGTCGTAAAGCCATCAGCCTCTGCTTCGAAACTCAAAATGATACGATGCCTCAGCACATCATGAGCAATAGCCTGCACATCTTCTGGCCCCACATAGTCTTTACCCGCTAGCCACGCATGTGCTCTTGCACACCGATCTAATGCTGCGGTCGCTCTTGGGCTAGCGCCAAATTCAATCACTTCGGATAACTGTTCGCTATAACGCTCTGGTGAACGCGTAGCCATGACTAACTGCAGCAAGTATTCTTCAACATTTTCTGCCATGTGAACACTCAACACAGCCTTCTTAGCTTTTACCAATACTTCTTTTGATAGCACAAATGCATCTTGCGTATCTCCCACCACCAATTGTTGCATTGCCTCCCGACGATTCAGTCTTAGTATCTGCTGCTCTTCTTGCATATTCGGGTAATCAATAGTGACATGCATTAAAAAACGATCAAGTTGCGCTTCGGGAAGGTGGTAAGTACCTTCTTGTTCTATCGGGTTTTGTGTCGCCATGACCAAGAAAGGATCAGGTAGAAAATGCGTTTTCCCTGCCACTGTTACTTGATGCTCTGCCATGGCTTCTAATAATGCCGACTGTACTTTAGCTGGGGCACGATTAATTTCATCAGCAAGAATCAGGTTATGAAAAAGTGGGCCTTGCTGAAATTCAAAGCTCCCTTCTTGCGGCCTGAAAACCTCGGTTCCAGTGATGTCGGCCGGAAGTAAATCAGGCGTAAACTGGACACGATGAAAATCACCTTCGATGCCTTCACTCAAGACCTGTATCGCTCGTGTTTTGGCAAGCCCCGGGGCTCCTTCAACTAACAGATGTCCATCGGCAAGCAAGGCAATCATCAAGCGATTAATTAGCTGCTCTTGCCCTATGATTTTTCCCTGTATAAATTCGCGTAATTTGCTAAATTGTGAATTATCTTCCATTGTCTATTTTCTATTGTTTGAAGAACGAGTTTATCGAAACCACACATTTGAATCCATCTCTGCTAATTTTGTACACAGCCCAATGAAGATTGTGTCTTTTGAGAATAGACTCTACCCTAGAATATTTAGATTTATTCAATTAATTCAAGCAAAAATTACTTTCGAATTCAAATTTACGACTTATGGATATGCAAACACACATTGAAGAAAAATTAACTGCCGGGCTTTTACCTACATTTTTAAATGTTGAAAATGAAAGCCATATGCATAGCGGGCCTGCGACAGATTCTCATTTTAAAGTAACGGTTGTCAGCGAACAATTTGAGGGACAAATGCTGATTAAACGACATCGTGCGGTAAATGCACTTTTGGATGATGCCTTAGCCAACCACATCCACGCACTCACCATTCATGCCATGACACCAGATGAATACTTTGAAAAAGCAGGGGCTGTGCCTAACTCTCCAGAATGTGCAGGTAGCTCCAAGTAAATCAGATTTTATAAAACAGGGGCTCTCCGTCTTTCATGAAGACCCCTGTTGTTCTATGACTATTGCTGAATATATACGATACTATTGACTGGAGCTTCATTAAATAGCTCTACAACATCGCGATTATACATCCGAATACAACCATGTGATGCGGGGCGTCCGATCAACCCTTCTTCAGGGGTGCCATGGATGTAAATATATCGACGCTTAGAATCAACGTTTCCACCCTTATTCTTTCCAGCTTCCAAACCATCCAACCACAGTACACGCGTTGTCACTGCATCTGAGGGGACATCAATAGGGTCTTTTATGATCTTTGCAATCACCCCTGTGTTTCTTCGTGCCTTGAAAATAGTTCCTAAAGGCGCCCTGTCACCAAATTTCTGACTAATACGATGTGCTCCCAGAGGTGTTTTTCCACTACCGCTTTCACTACCCACTCCTTTCGCTGCCGATGAAATAGAAAATTTCGCAGCTAGTTGATCATCTTTATAATGATAAAGCGCTTGTTCACTAATATCGATGACAATAATTGATGACCTGAGCAAGCCTTGATGTTGATCTTGCAAACGCTTCACTAATGAGTCGTGGATAGAGGGGGGTATATTACTTGAAGCGGATGCCAGTTTCGCTATATTGCTCTCATCAGAACTCTGCGCACATGCGCTTGATTGCATAACCAGCAACATCATGCCTAAAAAACAAGCTAGGCAACCTTTTCTATAAATTATTGATTTCATATATTTTATTTTTTTATAAGTATTTTATCTGTAAAAATAGACCGATGCTTCTTTTTTATCTCGTATCTTACCAAAGAGTTACATATTATCTCTCTTGTCAACGGCGGGATCCCCCCATAACGCCCGTCGCTGTCAGCAGGTACTCATAGGGATTTGATGCCTGCCCTCCTTTTATCTACTAAATTTCTACCTAATGAAGCATACCAGGCACTGCAAGCCTGAATGTAGGAATTAATGCATCAAACTTATCACCATCATCTGTTTGCATCTGATAACTACCATGCATAAAGCCTAGCGCCGTCTCTAAGACTGTTCCACTCGAGTACGCATATTCATCACCTGGTCGCAGATAAGGCTGTTGCCCAATTACACCTTTTCCACGCACCTCTTGCGTGCGATTTTCGGCGTCCGTAATAACCCAATGCCGCGAAAGAAGTTTTGCAGCCTCTGAGCCTTTATTTTTCATGGTTACTGTGTAAGCAAACACGAAATGTTCCTGCTCAGGATAAGACTCTTGCTCTACGTATTGAGTCTTTACAGAAATTTCAATTTGAGGGTTTGACATGGAGGACTACATATTAAAATAAGGATAACTAAGAATAACATAACCCGTATCTATCTATACAACTTTTGCTTTGTGTTGGAGGTTCATGGTGCTTTAGCTTGAAATAACACGCCAGATTTTACCTTTTTTGTAGAACACCAACTCATCTTCTTTAGATTTTACGTAAAACACGTAACCCCTAAAACCAGGGTGGGGACTCAATCTTTTTCATTGAGCCCCCACCTTCATCACTATTGTACAGATATTAAGCCTGACTGCATTTAAGAAAACACCACTATTGTTCATTACTTAAGAACGAAGGCACACAAGCTTGAACATTCGATAATGTAACCACACAGCAGCGATGTTTAATAGCAAATCAGAGCTTAAGCTTTTCCAAGCTGCTTTGAACTACGATTATGCTCACCACCATAGTCATATTCGTATTCATTCACCTTGACGTTTTTAGCTTTGGTCAACACAAACCCAACCACATTGCCATAACCTAAACGCAAACGATTTAATGTCGTCGTCAATTGACTCTGTTTTGTTTCATGACTAGCTACAACAACCAGTGATGCGGTCGAGCGATTAGCAAGAACCAAAGAGTCAGCCAATCCCATCACAGGTGGTGAATCTATGATAATTAAATCATAACGATCCGAAGCCTCATCTAACAAATCCACCATGCGATCACTCGATAATAAATCCGCAGGTGATGATTCAATTGCCTGACCAGCAATAACAGTCACACCTGGTATAAAAGAGTTCGTCTCAACGTCGGGGAACGCTAAACCATTTTGCAAATAATCTCCCAAACCTTTTGATCCTGATATTCCCATATAACGATGCAATGATGGCTTACGTAAATCAGCATCAATCAACAACACTGATTTTTGTGATTGCGCAAATACTGCCGCCAAATTCAAAGCGGTATTACTCTTACCTTCGCCTGGCTCAGAACTGGTTACATGTAATATTTTTGGCAAACCATCCGGGGTTGCAAACATTAAATTGGTACGTAAGGTCCTAAAGGCCTCAGCGTAACTCGATGAAGGTCTTTCCGACACGAGTATCGCACCATTCCTTCTATCTTTAGCTTTCACGAGAGGGAAAGTACCAAGCACTGGAATATCGGTAACCTTTCCGATGTCCTCAGTCGATTTGATACGCTGATCCGTATGCCCCATCACGATGGCCAATAAAGAAGCAAACAACAAACCTAAGGTACCACCCAATATCATGTTCAATTTTACATCTGGATTGTGTGGCACAAGCGGAGCAACTGCAGCATCGACGATAGAAATATTGTTTTTATCTACGCCTTCTGCAACACCCACTTCTTTCTTACGCTTCAACAAACTTTCATATAACTCTCTATTATTTATTACTTCTTTTTCCAGCGCTTTATATTTGAGAGAATTATCGCGATCAGCTATTGCTGAAGATTTTACTTTTTCTAGCTCTTCGGCTAACGCTGCCTCGTTCGCTTTCGCGGCTCTAACTCGTGTTGCTAGGGCGTTCGTTGCATTGGCCGCATTATTGTTAGCAGAGTTTCTATTTTGTGATAACTGTTGCTGCCGAGACCGAATAGCATTCTTTTCATCGACAATTGAAGCTTTAACCCCATTAATTTCGGATTGGATTTCCTGCATCAAAGGATAGCCTGCTTTATAAATCTTAAGGTTTTCTTGATACTTTTTATTTAATGCAGCGAGTTGCCTCTCTAAAAGTTTTAATGCAGATGAATCAACAGCAACCACTTTCACCGTTTTTATACTTGGGTTTGCTCCTCGTTGCTCATAAGCCGCTTCTGCTGCAATTCTCGCTTGTGTAGCTCTTGTTAAAGCTGCATTGATACTTGAAAGCTTCTGCTTCATCAATGCACTACCACCATCCCCGGAATTCACAATACGATGGCTTTTTTCAAAATCAATCATGATCTTTTCAGATTCATCCAACTTTGACTTAACCTCTTCCAATTCACTGCCAAGAAATGTTTTGGCATGTGAAGCAGAATCCACTCGATTTTGCAGATTCATTTTGATATAGCTATCGGTAATGGTATTGAGGACAGAAGCGGCAAACTCCGGATCTGTAGAATCATAGGTCAATTCAAGCAAATATGACTTCCCCAAGGGTTCAACCTTGAGACTTGAGATAAACAGCCTTTCAATATCTGCCGGCTTTACCTCAGCCACAGACAGCTCCTTTGAAAGAGCTCCATCAACCACAGCTGGCTTAGCTTGCAATATCGCTTTTATTTTATCAATCGACTCCTCAAAAAAAGGTTTCTCTGTCCTAGTCAACTGTTGCGCAAGGAGGTCATTAATCTCCATCTTATCGATAACAATTCTTGCCAGCGCTTTACTCTTTATTAATCGTTGCTGTGTTCGATTATATTGCTCAGACGCTGTATCCTGACCACTTGTCGTCACATCAAACGCAAGAATATTATTCTTTTCAGGCACAATTTTTAGGATTGTCTCAGCGCGATATGTGGGAGTCATTGACAGCGACACCACCACACTCAATAAAATTGCCAACAAAGTAATTGTGATTACAAACCATTTACGATCGGCAATAGATTGAAGTAAGGTTTTTACTTCATTTTTTTCAGTAGCCGAAGGAGATTCTTGGGCCAGACTCGGTTTACTTCGCAGACTGGATGACAGATCCGTATTTCCATGATTATTTTCAATTTCAATAATCTGATTTTCTGCCTGAGATTGCATGTTTTACACCCTGTTAATTAATCTGTATGCCATAAATTAAAAGTTTTAAAGAGGTATTGAACAGCATGAATCCAAACAACTATGAGCCACAAAGGGACTATTCGGAAAGGCCCGACTGAAAATTCTGCAAACACTCTTTTGACATTATTCAAATAAATAATTTTCGTCTAGGAAGACACCTAAGCCACTCGACGCAACGCCAATAAACTAATACCAAAGAATAGTAAAACAGGCAGAAAAGCGCTCATAACGGGAGAAAAACCGAAGACCGAACCTAATTCATTTAACACTCTATTTATTAAATAAAACCCAATCCCAACCGTAATGCCGATAAATATCTGCTGGCCAACATTTGCACTGCGCTGAGAGGTAAATATAAAAGGTAATGCCAATATAAGCATCACCAGTGCCGAAAGAGGAATTGAATAGTGCTTCCAATAGGCAAGCTCAAACCGCTTGGCACTCAGCCCGTTATCCTGTTGATGACGTATGAGTTTCTTTAATTCTTTCGATGATAACTGATCAGGCTCAGCAACTGCAACATCTAATAGCTCAGGATTGATCAAGTTTTGACTAATTGTAGATTTAATTCTTTCAATGGTTATAAAATCATCAACAAATCGACGAATTGTAACATCTGTTAACTCCCAAACATCCTTTTGAAAACGCGCAGATGCTATCGTTGTAATATCCTCCAGGTTTTTATAGCCATCCCCAAGTCGATATATACTGACGTCTGACAACTGATCATTCCCAATAACCTTTTGGATGAAGATGATTTCATTGCCTTCCTTTACCCACAAACTACGATCACTAGACAATGTTACATTTTGTGCCTTTTGTTGTGCCTTAAAGCTTTGTGCATAGTTATCGGTAACCGGCACAATCCACTCACCCAGTACAAAGGTAAAAAACGCTACAGCCACACCTAGCTGTAGCGTTGAGAATACAATTTTTCGAATCGATATACCCGCAGCGCGCATGGCTGTAAATTCAGAATTTGATGACAGCCTACCCAAGCCCAGCAAAGCCCCGACTAAGATAGAGGATGGGAAATACTCATAAAACCGTTGCGGCAAAGAATAAATAGTATAAAGAATAGCATCAATCGCTCGATAGTTAGACGTGCCAGAAACATCGCCTAACTCATTAATCAAACCAAAAAAACTATCAAGCGTCACTAAAGCCATCCACGCAATAAAGATACCTGCTAAAGCATTTTTCCAGATATAACGATCCAATAGGGTCATGACTTTTTACCCGAACATCGAATGCCAAATCGTCGCTTCAGTAGTAGCCAGCCGAATAACAGAAATAAGGCGTGTACCCACCACAAGCCAAGCCAAGTAGGCCCCTCCCCTTTCTCAATAAGCGATTCGCCAGTAATAAGCAAATTGTAATAAACTGCAAAAACAAGCACGCCAAGCGCCAATTTACCAAATTTTCCTTCTCGTGGTTTTGCATAACTGAGGGGGAAGGCAATGAATGCCATAATCGGAACGGTTAGAATAACAGCCAACCTCTTATGGAACTCTGCCGATGCTTTAGGGCTATCATCTGCAAGCAATGCGCGTGTAGATATCAGGTCGTAGTCTTTCTTCGCCGTCACCTCCAAAGGAGGAACACGCACACCATGCTCACCGAAACTAAAAATGTTAAATGCCTCAGTTTCAAAGTCACGATCATAACGGCTACCATTTTTAATGGTTAACACCCGATCCCCATTGACCTCATCAATAAATAAAATAGCACTCTCAGCTAAAACAACACTCTCTTTGTCAACCTCTTTCGTATGCATAAAGAAACGCTGCATCAGCGCCTTATTTTCATCTAAAGCCTCAACAAACAAAGTGAAACGTCGAGAACCAGATCCTGTCTGCGCAAACTCAGCAATCGGAATACCTGCAGCCTCCGGGCGAGCCTTTACCTCGTCTTTAATACCTTCATTCAATCCATTGATAAAAGGAAGAACAAAGAGCACCATGACAGCGACAAATAAAGTTAAGGGTAAAACAAAAAGATAAACACCCTGATAGATCACTTTCGGGCCAACCCCTGCGGCATACATTGCAGACATTTCATGATCTTGATAAAAACGACCAAAGGCCATTAGCAAACCAATCAATAACGCAACGGGAATTAACTCCAGTCCTCCTTCAATAGACCCCAGTAAAACCATCTTACCCAGAACATCAACAGGCAAATCCCCAGTACTTACCTTCGCCAGAATACGCACAAACATATTGCCGACAATAATCAACAACAAGATGAAAAAGGTCGCAAAAAAAGCGAGCGTTAGATCTTTCACCAAATAGCGTTGAATAATCATGAAATATCAGCAACCAGACACATCATGATTTTCCGCATACCGCCCATAAAAATCATATCCTGCTTTCTTATAACGCTTATGCATCCAAAGGTATTGCTCTGGAAACTCACGAATTTGTTCTTCCAAAACCTCATTAATACGTCGTGTATCATCCTCAATACTGTCCGACGGGAAATTTTCCAATGGCGGAAGCAAGCGTAAAACATACCCCTTCCCATCAGGCGCGCGAAAAGAGAAAAAGGGGATAACGACAGCTCCAGTCATTTTTGCCAAACGCGCTGTACCCGCATTTGTTGCAGCAGCCTCACCAAAAAAGTCGACATCGAGACTCGCTTTACCAAGATACCCTTGGTCAGGTGCATACCAAACAGGAATCCCTTTCCGCAAACTCCTTACCATATCTTTTATATTATCTTTTGGAATGGCTTTCCCGTAACGATCACCGCGCAATTTTGCCACAAGATCTTCTAACAAAGGATTTTGATGGGGACGATAAACTGCATGAAATATTTGCTCAGGCATTAAGTCAGATAGCATACGTCCGCCTAACTCCAAACTACTGAAATGCGCACTCAATAAAATCACACCCTTATCACCCGCTAGCGCCTTTTCTAAATGATGTAACCCTTCAGTTGTCGTCAAAGCTTTGACTTTACGGGCGCTTCCCCACCAACTTAAAGCTGAATCAATAATCCCCTGCAATAAAGAAATGAAGTGCTGCAGATTAAGTTTTTTGCGCTCAGAGTCTGTCAGTTCAGGGAATGCAATCTGTAAATTGATACAAGAAATCAGCCGTCGAGAGCCTAGAAAAGGAAATAATGCTTTACCTAAAAAAGTGCCAAACCCCATTGCAAATCGCCAAGGAAGCTTTGTAAGCACCCAAAGCACCCCAAGGCCAAACCAGATAAGCCAATAGCGAGGATGTAGAAAACGCCCTCGACTAAGAGAAGACATAGGAATTAACGTTCTAATTTATATAAAGTACCGCAATAAGGACAACGAATCTCCTGATCAGGGGCGCTTTCAATGGATAAAAAGACACGCGGATGAGAGCACCAAATAGCACTCTCATCTGTCGGGCAATGCAGGGGCAAATCTTTTCGACGCACCACTACCTCTTTTTGCGTATTTAACTTATCGTAATCAGCAATTTTACTGGTCATTTATTCTCCTTAAACTACCGCAGCTCCATTGACGTAATTCAGCCAATTTGCATGCCGATCCACTTTACCGTGAACAATATCAAAATACCGCGCTTGAATTTTTTCAGTCATCGGGCCTCTGACGCCATCACCAATTGCTCGATTATCCAACTCACGAATTGGAGTAACCTCAGCAGCTGTGCCACTAAAAAACGCTTCATCAGCGATATACACTTCATCACGTGTAATGCGTTTTTCACGAATTTCCATATCAAGGTCATCAGCGATAGCCATGACCGTTTTGCGTGTAATGCCATTCAATGCTGACGTCAAATCTGGCGTATAAATAACCCCATCTTTAACAACAAAGAGATTCTCGCCACTACCTTCCGCAACAAACCCCTCAACATCTAACAATAAAGCCTCATCATAGCCATCCGTCAATGCTTCCTGCAAGGCAAGCATTGAGTTGATGTAGTGGCCGTTTGCTTTCGCTTTACACATAGAAATATTGACATGATGACGCGTAAATGACGAAGTTTTAATACGGATTCCCTTTTCCATATTATCCGCACCAAGGTACGACCCCCATTCCCATGCTGCAACAATGCAATGCACTTTCAAATTATCAGCACGTAGCCCCATACCTTCCGAACCATAGAAGAACATAGGACGAATATAGGCAGAATCTAAGTTATTATCTCGAACCGCTGCAAAGTGGGCCTCATTAATTTCATCTTTAGAAAAGGGCACTTGCATATTCATTATCTTTGCAGAATCAAACAAACGATCCGTATGATCCTTCAAGCGGAAAATAGCCGGACCATCATTGGTTTTATACGCACGCACACCTTCAAAAACACCCATACCATAATGCAAGGTATGCGTTAAAACATGTACTTGAGCCTCTCTCCAAGGCACCATCTTTCCATCAAACCAAATATAACCATCGCGGTCAGACATCGACATCAAAATCCATTCTCCAGTATTTTTATTTTTGACGACCCATGCAATGTTGATTGTTGCCCAAGCCGAGTCCCCGTAAAACCCACTTTACAGTGACGGTCAACCGTTACGATGCAAGTTTTACAAACGGTTAAGAATACACCCTGTTAGGCGTAATGACCAGTCATAGGATATACTTGCCGACAATATCTCATTCATAAAATAATATGCAGTTATCATTCACAAAAATGCATGGCTTAGGCAATGACTTCATTGTCATTGACGCAACTGAGCAATCGTTTCAGCTTAATGCGACACGCATTAAACAACTATCTGATAGACACTTCGGCATCGGCTTTGATCAATTACTCGTTGTGGAACCTCCTGCCAATGAGCATGTTGATTTTACGTATCGCATTTTTAATGCTGATGGCAATGAAGTAGAACAATGCGGCAATGGTGCACGCTGTTTTGCTCGCTATATCACAGATAAAAACTTAACATCAAAAAAAGAAATCCCCGTTGCCACCCATACAGGCAACATCATCCTGATTGTTAATGATGATGGACTCATCACCGTGGATATGGGAAAGCCTATCCTTAGCCCAGCTGATATCCCATTGATTGCCGACACACAAAAAACACGCTATCAGCTTGATGCCAACAACAAAACCTATGCTTTTGGTGCTGTTTCTATGGGAAACCCACATGCAGTTATCACTGTCGACCAGCTGGAAGATATGGATATCGAACCGACAGGAAAGCTATTTCAGCAGCACAAACGCTTTCCCGCCAGCGTCAATGTCGGTTTTATGCAAATCATCAATCGTCGAGAAATTGCCCTACGCGTTTATGAACGCGGAGTAGGCGAAACGATGGCTTGTGGCACTGGTGCATGTGCAGCGGCAGTCAGTGCTATTTTACAGGAGGAAACAGATCATCTACTATCCGTCATTCTTCCGGGTGGCACATTAACCATTGATTGGCAAGGAAATGGACATTCCGTCTATATGACTGGCCCCGCGGAATCTGTCTTTGAAGGAACAATAGAAGTATGAGCTCAACAAATAAAAAGTCTGCCAGCCCAAGCCTGAGTGAAACTCAGGTTCTCGAATATTTGGCCCAACATCCTGATTTTTTCCAGCATCATGAGGAGGCACTAGACTCTCTCAAAATTCCACATAGCACTGGCGCTATATCTCTCATTGAGCATCAAGTAACGCGTTTACGTACACAGAAAAAACAACAAGATGAGCAATTAAAATCCCTTATCACTGCTGCCAGAGCTAACGAACAAATTATTTCTCAAGTACAACACTTCACCCTGGAAATGATTCAAACACACTCCCTTGAAGAGATCTTTGTAACCTGCGATGAAACACTACGCAATCATTTCAAAGCTGACTACACAGGCATTAAATTGATTGGTGATAAAGAAGATCACCCCAACTTCATTCCCAAAAAATCCCCTTTCCTAAAGAGCTTCATACAACTCTTTAAGAACAAGCGCCCCTTATGTGGCCGCATCACAGACAAACAGCGTTTAATCATGTTTGGCGAAAATGAAAGTAAAATCAAATCTGCTGTACTGGTACCTCTTCAAAGCACGCATAACATAGGCGTTGTTGCCCTCGGAAGTACTGACGAATCACGCTTCCATCCAGGAATGGGCATTCTCTTCCTGCACTATCTCGGTGAAATTATTACAGCATCGGTTAATAGAGAATCGACTTGACGGGCAAACAAGACCATGTACTTATTGACAGGTTTCTTGTTTACTTACGCACGGAGAAACGCTATTCGGAACATACTTATTCAGCCTACCAACGAGACATCAACGAGTTTCATAAGTGGCTAGGCGCGAACAATACCCTCGATAACATTGCCGAAGCACACCGTGAAGATATTCAAGCCTTTGTCGCTCAATTACACCGACAAGGTAACAGCCCTAAAACACTTAAACGAAAACTGTCATCACTACGTTCTTTTTTCAATTACCTATTGATGAACAGTGATATTAAAACCAACCCTGCACTTGATATTTCCACCCCAAAACCTGCCCAACACCTTCCTAAAACAGCCGATGTCGAGCTAATCGACCGACTCTTAAAAATCCCTAGCGATACATTTATTGGCGCACGAGACAAAGCCATTCTTGAGCTTTTTTACTCATCAGGACTACGCCTGTCAGAATTAACCTCCAGTGACCTTGATGCCATTAACTTTAGTGACAAAACAATACGCATTACTGGCAAGGGGAATAAAACGCGCATCGTCCCTGTAGGGCTCACAGCTATTGAGGCCATCAATCAATGGTTCCGCTATCGAGACCTTCTCACAAACACTGACCAAGCCTTATTTATTAGCCAGCGCGGCACTCGCCTGACTGCTCGAGCCATTCAGAAAAGAGTTGATGTTTGGGTGAAGAAACTGGGCATAGAGCAATCCATGCATCCGCACACATTACGCCACTCCTTTGCTAGCCATGTCTTACAATCCTCTGGAGACCTACGTGCTGTACAAGACATGCTAGGACATGCGGATATTGGCACCACTCAGATTTATACACACTTGGATTACCAGCACCTTTCTAAAGCTTATGATGCCGCACACCCAAGAGCCAAAAAGAAAAAATAGGCTAATAAGCTAGCCTGCCTCGCTCTTCATGATTTGCAATAATTGTAGAATATACATTCCGTCAGCAGGTGTAAGAGAATGATCGCCCACCGTTAACAAACTTGCTGAGCGCCCAGAAATCCCTTCCACATTATTCATATTCTGACTATGTAGCGGCACAACAAAGTCTTTTTTCAATAGCGACTTTTCACGCCGAATAATGGAGTAGTAAAAAATATCCGGATGTGGCAAATGATTCAGCCAGTACAAATAACTCCCTTTCTGAGCGGGGCTCAACTCTTGTAATATAGACTTGGAACGCCCCAGATCATATGGCGTAGCTACATCCATCAGCATTTTTAAGGGTGTTTTTCGAATTCTCTCAGCATATTTGGCCACAGGTGTCCCGAGATGCGGTGTGGCTATTGTCATTAACGCTTTTGTCGGCAAATGATACTTCGATGTTAACCACGCTCTCGCTACAACACCGCCTGCTGAAAACCCCACCAGCACAAAAGACTCCCTTCTTATTTCATAGATGGATTGTAAATAAACCCCCAACATAACGGATTGCAATTCAATCGATAATTGATCCGGCAAATCAACGGTATAAACAACATCTCCATATTGCTCTACTGTTGGAACGGGCGCTAGATAAACATAATTTCTCTTGGCATGAAGGTCCCCCTGATAGCTAAAACCTGCTCTTTGCAACACGGGCAACACTCCGTCTTTTCGCCACTGTTGACTATTACCCGAGTAGCCATGCACGAGCACAATTGTTTCAGCATGTGTTTCAAATGAAACCAAAGCCACCAGCCAGAGAATGATCGCGAGAAAACCGCTTTCCAGCCTTAAACCCACCTTTCCTCTCCTATAGGCAAGCCTCACTTGTTGATCACTCATCGCATCTACTCACTAGTTAATTTGCATCTCAGCAATTATCTTCCCAAAATACGAAAACATCTTTAACAAATCAGCACTAAAACATAAAAAACTTAGGTTATAATACCCACACTAATTTAATAACAACAAAATATATCCGGGGTATTGTTTGCAGTCAGAGTTCGCAGCTAGCTTCTATGGGCAATAGAGGTACTCGCGAGTGACAAACGCAAACAACTCAATATTTTTAAGCGACCCATTTACTTATGCAGACATCTCAACATGTCACAATATCGGCCGATCAACTCCTAGATACTCTATGGGTAAACGATAATGAAGTTGATAAAAAAAAACTCAACCTGGCAATTACATTAAGTCTATCGCAACAGGATTCAGAAGAGAGCTTGCCTTACAGCATGCAAGTTGCCTTAATTCTTCAAGGACTCAATGTTGATCAAGAAACACTTATCGTCTGTATTTTATCAGACCGAGATTTAACAGCTAAACTGGACGAAGAGGAACTTACGAAAAAGTACTCCAGCCATATTGCAGCTTTAGTAAAAAGCGTACGCTGGATAAACAACTTCCGTAACTGCGAAGGAGAACATTTACATACTGCCCCAACCGAACCAGAGCAAGCGGAAAGACTCCGTGGAATGCTTCTGGCAATGGTGCAAGATGTTCGCGTCGTTCTCATTAAACTTGCATGGCGTCTGCAGTATCTCCGAAACCTCAATGATACAACAGAAACAATGCAGCTCTGTGTCGCGCAAGAAACCATGGACATCTTTGCACCCTTAGCAAATCGCCTCGGTGTTAATCAGTTGAAGTGGGAATTAGAAGACCTATCTTTTCGCTACCTGAAGCCGCATACATACAAAACGATTGCCAAAGCTCTTAGTGTCAAACGTACTGAGCGTGAGACGTATATGGACGAATTTGTTCAGACACTAAAAAACCTCACCGAATCATTAAAACTTGAGTCAAAAGTCTACGGACGACCAAAACACATTTATAGCATCTATCGAAAGATGCAACGTAAGCAACTCGACTCCATTGATGAGCTCTTTGATCTACGGGCCATCCGTATCATTGTGCACAATATCAGCACCTGTTACGCCTTATTAGGTGAAATTCACGCCCGTTGGAGAAATATTCCCAAAGAATATGACGACTATATTGCCAATCGCAAAGCCAATGGCTATCAATCATTACATACCGTTATTTATGGCCCACATGGTAAAACGGTAGAAATTCAGATCCGAACCTTTGATATGCACACTGCTGCAGAACTTGGTGTGGCCGCCCATTGGCAATACAAAGAAGGCGGCACTCAAGACTCTGCCATGGAAAGTGCCATTGCTTCTTTAAGAAATCTGATCGAAACCAATGACAATGATAACAACCAAAACCTTCTTGATGATTTCCGCTCTGAGATTTTCCCGGATCGTGTCTTTGCTTTAACCCCCAAAGGCGATGTTATTGATTTGCCGAAACATGCCACCCCTCTAGACTTTGCCTATTCGATACACACATCAATTGGACATCGTTGTAATGGTGCAAAAGTCAATGGCAAAATGGTACCCCTGACTTACTCCCTACAAAATGGTGAGCAGGTAAAGGTGCTTACTCAAAAAGAGGAAAAACCCAAAAGAAGTTGGTTAAACCCAAGCCTGGGCTATCTGCGCTCATCAAAAGCACGTTACAGCGTTCGCCACTGGCTACGTCAGCAAGATCATGAGACCAATAAACGAGATGGTTTACTCTTACTTGAAAGAGAGGCCTTACGCCTTGGCGTTGACATGCCTGATATCAACAGCATGGTTAAAAAATTCAAACTCCAACGCAAGTCTGAATTCTTGATCGCTCTTGGAAGAGGAGATATTGGCACACAACAACTTGCCAATGTCCTTATGCCTCCCCCTGAGGAGGAGCCAAAACTCGAAAACTTTATTCGTCCAGAAAAAACCAACAGTCAGAGTGGCATCCAGGTAAATGGTGTTGATAATTTACTCGTTAATATTGCCAATTGCTGCAAACCCGTTCCTGGCGATGACATTATTGGCTACATCACAGTAGGACGAGGCGTTTCTATCCACCGCAAAACGTGCCCGAACATCAACACCTCTCATTTGACTGAGGAACAACAATCACGATTAGTTGAAGTAAGCTGGGGACAAGAACAACGCCATTATTCTGTTGATATCGTTGTGACGGGCATTGACCGCCCTGGACTATTAAGAGATGTGGCCAATGTATTAGCCGTTGAAAATGCAAATATTCTTGATATAGGGATTTCAAATGAACCCAACACCCTTCGGTCATCCATTAATATCACTATGCAGATTGAAAATACTTCACACCTTGAGCAAGTAGTTAACAAACTCAATGATTTAAATAGCGTGATTGATATTCGTCGCTAAATCACATCACGCATTTACTGACGCACAAAAAAAGCTCGACATTGTCGAGCTTTTTTTATCAACAGCAATACTTGGTTATTACTTACGAGCACCTGGGCCGTTAAGCTCTAAACCGTTACTCATATATGCTTGGAAATATTCCAGAGCTTTATACTCATCACTTTGCGCTTTGAAATCCTTAGCACGTACCTGCTTATTACAGCCGCCATAACGACGATGTAAGGTACCTAAGCTACCCCATTTAGAACGATATACAGGGAAATGAGTAGTATGCCCTATCCCAGGACTAAGTTTGTCTGCTCGAATGTTTTGTCCAGCACTGTAAACATGACAATCAGCACACGCTAAATTGAGCTGCCCACGCTTTGCATAAAAGAAATTCTTACCTTTGTCATACCAGGCTTGAGCTTTCTCGTTTGGAATTTTGACATCAATTTTATTACCACGACCTTCATACGCAACGTAAGCGGAAAGTGCGGCCATTTTGCCTTTCTTCCATTTCAATGGTTTCTCGCCATTATCTACACGACATTTATTGAGATCACCTTCAAGCGTCACAACGGTATCGTTCTTTTCATCATAGTAAGGGTACTTTACACGAATAGCTTTAACATCAGCGCCGAGACAATCAGCATAAGATTTACCATTCGCAAATTTCTCGCCCCACAGCATCTTACCGTCGTCCAGAGCTAGTTCGTAAGGAGGAAACTCCTCCATTTCTTCCCATTGCTCACGCGAAGGGGCGTCAATCGAGTACACACCATTCTGGAAATCTGCCAAAGGCGTTTTAGGAAACTTCTTTTGAAAGTACTCTTGGAACTTAGCTAAATCTTCTTCTGGCTTAGCTTGAACTGACGTAGTCACTGATAAGCCTAATACCACAACTGACGCTGTCACAACTGTTAATATTTTTTTCATCCATTTGTCCTCTTAGTTGCTACGTCCTATAGACCGTGCACATATTCAACAACCGCATCAATTTCTTCGCCAGAAAGAACGCCGTGAGCCTCAAATGGAGGCATCATTGAATTAGGGTTTTTCGTTCTAGGTTCTGCAATTTGCGCTCTTAGTGCTTCTTTTTTGAAACGCGCTTTCATGGCGATCAAAGGGGGAGCAATAGTACCTGCCATATCACCACCTGGAATCATATGACAGGCAAGACAATTCCCTTTCTTACGATCAAAGGCTAGCGCTTGACCTTTTTCTGCCAAAGTCATCTCTTTCTTCTCTTCTGCTGAAGCAATATTAGCTGTTAGCCCTAGCACTCCTGCAAGCGTTAATGTACTCACTGTCGTTATGGCAACTTTCATGTAGTTACGCATAGACTTCTCCTCCAAATGTTACGTCTTAAAATTAAGCAGGCTTTTAACCTTTCTACTGACATCCCAGAATGTTAGAAGAATTTTAGATGACATGCAAATAAATTGACTTATATCATTGTAATTAGCTATTACTAATATTCTCATATGCTAGACGATAAGCTGAATGTATCAGCAACCCTCAGAGAAAACATTCATATTCCTAGAGATAACCGCTACACAACAACCTTATCTCATCAGTAAACGTACAGTCAGAGACAAATTTACAAAAACAAACAAAGCTGCTGCTCATTTAACAGCCACTAGAAAACCCTATTGCTTAGGCTTATCAACACCGTCAATATGCTTTAGCTTTGCGTCAATTCTTGCACGCACTCCACCACTGATATTGGGGATTCTTTGCGCTGCTCTTAATTGTGTTTTTGCATGCTGATACTCAGCTAAACGAATATTCCTGTCAGCAGCTGCAAGATAGGCCTCGCCCGTTAACCCCACCGCCCTTGCTGCCTCCTGTTTAACCTCATAAAACCCTAACGAGGTTTGCTCACTAGCAACGACACCTTTCACAGTATTCCATGCCTTTTGCCGCTGACCAGCCACCAATAAATTATCAACAAGAGGAATTAAAACAGCTTCTTCCCCATAATGTTTCGCATGTAATGCCTGTAAAATCTTTGCAGCCTCTGTATAGTTTGACTGCTTGGAGTAGCTTTCAGCCAAAGCAAGCTTTACCGTCTTTTGATTACCACTTTGCTTCAGCAAAGTTTGCGCCCGTAGATACTGCCCCATTTTTGTTAACTGCAAAGCTTGTGCGTAGTTTTTCACTTGTTGATTCGAAAGCTCTGAAAACTGCACCTTCTGGCCACCTCTTGCGGTAAGGCTTCTAACTTTTTCTTTGATAAAGGCAAAATCAGCCCCATCACGACCACTATTACCAAGCTGATTTGCCCAAGCCCGCGTATTTCCAACCCTCTCTATTGAAAGAGGATGGCTTTGCAGGAACTTACTCAGCTGGGCATATCTTCCATTTGACAGTCGATCAAGTTTCTCCATAAATAAAGGCATTCCTGAAGCTTTGAACCCTGCTCTCGCCAATGTCCGAATGCCAACACTGTCCGCTTCAGACTCCATACTACGAGAATAATCTAACTGCCTATGCTGTTGGGCGGCCAAGGCTGTTGCAATAATGGCACTACCTGCTTGTGAATCCTGAGTGCCCGCCAATATTCCCGCCAGTACTGCGGCACTGGTTCCCAAAACACTCCCCTTTGAATTTGCCACAAGCCTATCCAGATGCTTCTGGCTAACATGTGCAATCTCGTGCGCAATGACAGCAGCCAACTCACTCTCCGAATCAGCATGGAGAATTAGCCCGGTATTGATAACAATTACCCCTCCCATCGTTGCAAATGCATTAACTTCAGAGTTATTAGCTAGCAAAAAATAAACATTACCCCGATAACCTGATTGTGAAACAAGACGGTTACCTATACCTCTCAACCAACTGCTTAATTCAGGATCTTCAACGACTGATCGATGATTCCGAAACTGGCGCAGCACTTTTAAGCTTAGCTGGTTTTGATAACCAGCCTGATGAGAGGTTCTGCCACCAATCTCACTCAAATCTGGAACCTTAAGATCCAGGTTTGCACTCGCAGCCGTCAATAAACCAAAAGACAAAAATAGGGTTAAGAGCCATCTATTCAACTTGTTGAGCATAATTACCTATCCTAAAAATAAAACTTCGGGACGCTCTTGATCATAACAATTTTGGTGACCGAGATGCATCTATCAATGGACTCGTTGAAAAGCATTTTGTTCAAAAATTGGAAAATTTGAAAACACCCATAAGGATAAAAATCTTGACAAGATGAGAGATTTATTGAATATTAGCTTATTAATATATACAGATATACGGTGATTCAATGTTTGGCGTGAAAGAAATAGATGCAGAAGGTTTGAAAAAAATGCTTGATGATGGCGAAGATATCCGCCTCATTGATGTGCGCTCTCAAGGCGAATATCAACAAGGTATTATTGAAGGCGGCGAGTTCTTACCTCTTCATACCCTACCTATGCATATTAATGACATGCCTGATGACAAAACAATCGTTTTCTATTGTCGCACAGGCGCTAGATCAGGGCAAGCTTGCGCATTCTTAAAGCAAAACACCGGTATTGAAGCATTAAACTTAAGCGGCGGAATCGTGCGCTGGTATCAATCTGGATACCCTGTTACACAACCTAAAGCGAAAGAAGCATAAGTAAAAACCAACACCGAAACATTTGTACACCCTTATTCCATAATCTAGCTAAGCCAGTACAACAGTAACTTATAATATTATTCTTTACTGTTTTTTGATAATATGCATCGCCACCTGTTTCATATTGAATAAGGATTTGTCCAATTGCCTAACATTAGGGGCACAAGCTACTCACAGTGTAGCTCGTAATTTGGACACCCCTACAATGCTTAAGAGAGAACTGAAATTATGCCGAAAAAACTAGCCATCATCGCAACAAAAGGAACGCTTGACTGGGCCTATCCTCCATTTATCCTTGCATCTACTGCTGCGGCACTAGATTATGAAGTTGAAGTTTTCTTCACATTCTACGGTTTACAACTCCTTAAGAAAGACCTTGATGGACTTAAAGTTAGCCCCCTAGGCAACCCCGGTATGCCGATGAAAATGCCATTTGGCCCTAAATGGTTCAAAGGCATCAACTGGAATATCCCAAATGCTGTACAAGCAATCGTTCCTGGTTATGAATCGCTCGCCACAACGATGATGAAGAAAACCATCGGTAATAATGGTGTTGCAACGATTCCTGAGCTGCGTGAACTTTGCCAAGAAGCAGAAGTCAAATTCATCGCATGCCAAATGACGGTTGAGTTATTCGGCTTTAACTCTGCTGAAGACTTCATCGACGATATTGAATACGCAGGCGCTGCTAAATTCTTCGAATTCGCAGGCGAGTCTGACATCTGCCTGTACATCTAAAGAACAACTACAAGGAGTCCTTATAAGGGTTTATGATTCCTGAATAGAGACTCACAAGAAGCCGGACTACATTGTCCGGCTTTTTTATTGACACCATAATAAGAAGTACCATCATGTTTGACATAATCCGTAAAAACGCACCGACTAACGTTAAAAATGACACACTGTCCGGCCTTACCGTTGCCCTAGCTTTGGTTCCAGAGGCGGTTGCCTTTGCTCTCGTCGCTCACGTGCACCCGCTAGTTGGATTATATGCTGCCTTCATGATGGGCTTAATCACTGCTATTCTTGGCGGCAGACCCGGTATGATTTCAGGTGCGACGGGGGCTATTGCCGTTGTCGCTGTTGCCTTGGTACTCAGCCACGGACTTGAATACTTACTGGCAGCCGTAGTCTTAATGGGGATTATTCAAATTCTGTTTGGCGCATTCAAACTCGGTAAATTCATCCGACTTGTGCCCTACCCCGTATTCCTTGGTTTTGTTAACGGCTTAGCACTGGTTATCTTCATCGCACAACTTGATCATTTCAAAATCGTTGATGCTGATGGCGTTAAAACATGGCTTACAGGCAATGCGCTCTACATCATGCTGGGCTTAGCCTTCTTAACCATGGCAATTATTCATTTCTTGCCGAAACTAACCACTATCCTTCCTTCAACACTGGTCGCGATTATCGTAGGCAGCCTTCTCACCATCGGAATGAATTTAGATACCCGCACAGTTGGCGACATGGCATCGATTGCAGGCGGCTTACCCACATTCCATATTCCAATGATTCCCCTTACATGGGAAACATTTATGATCATCCTGCCTTACGCCTTCATTATGGCAATGGTTGGCTTGATTGAGAGCCTATTAACACTCAATCTGATTGATGAGCTGACAGAAACACGCGGCCAACCAAACCGCGAATGTATCGGCCAAGGCGTAGCAAACTCTGTCACAGGCGTTTTCGGCGGCATGGGTGGTTGCGCAATGGTAGGCCAGAGTATTATCAACATTAAATCAGGTGGCCGCGGACGACTTTCCGGCATTGTTGCAGCGTTATTTCTACTTAGCTTCATTCTAGTTGCTTCACCCTTGATTGAACGCATCCCCATTGCAGTACTTATAGGCGTCATGTTTATGGTGGTTATAGGTACCTTTGAATGGGGTAGCTTCCGCATGATTGGCAAAATCCCCAAAACTGATCTATTCATCGGTGTTGCGGTATCTGTCATTACGGTATTTGCGGACTTGGCAATCGCTGTTATTGCTGGCGTCATTATGTCCGCTCTTGCCTTTGCATGGGATCACGCCAGACATATCCACGCTGAAGTTTCAGCGGAGGATGAGAACGAAAAAACTTACCGTTTGGTTGGCCCTCTATTCTTTGCCTCAACACAAAACTTTCAAGAAATCTTCGATCCAAAAAATGACCCTGACGATGTCATTGTTGACTTCAAAGAATCACGTGTTGCCGACCACTCTGCCATCGAAGCGATCGACAAGCTTGCGGAACGCTATAATAAAGTTAACAAACGTCTACACCTACAGCACTTAAGCCGAGAATGTACACTTCTATTGGATACCGCGGGCCCATTGGTAGAGGTAAATGTTCTGGAGGATCCTAACTACCATATTGCGGCAGATAAAAAGGATTTTGACTCTTAATTTCAAGCAAGCATCCAGTGCTAGGTAAAAAACGTAGCACTGACTTTAAGGAGAACCTATGATGAAAATGAAACATTTCTTACTAGCACTAAGCCTATCAGCGATGACACTTGCACCCTCTTACGCAAAAGAAGAAACATCTTTGAAAGACGGCAATAACCTCGTTGCAGAGATAGCGAGTAAAATCACCAATATCGACACCAAAAGTCTACAAAAAGAGATAGATAGCAACCCTGACCTGGTTTTAGTGGATATTCGTACCTTTGGCGAAATTCGCTCCATGGGTGGGGCTATTGATGCACCACAAAACGTTAATATCCCCCGTGGCTGGCTAGAATTTCGCATCAAACGCCATGCTGAAAACAAAGACACGCCTATTGTGGTGTATTGTGGCGGCAATATCCGTAGCCCATTGGCAGCACATACATTAACTCAACTTGGTTATACCAACGTCAAGAATTATGCGGATGGTTACCTTGGATGGAAAAAACAAGGCTTACCTGTAGCAAAACCGTAAACTCAATTAACGATCTATTTCACCTTATTAAAAGTGAAGTGAAATGGATTAGCCCCCACCTATTGCATTTTATCTCCTAGAGACCCAGACTCCTCCGAGGAGGTATTAGCAACAGGGACCAATGAAAATAAAAAACTTTCTAAATAGGTTTCTTGTATGTCATTCTGTCAAATATTCAACGCGTAAATTCAGTGGCTAATATGAATCATCGGCATTCAAGAGTAATCTCAGCCTAAACTAGTCTAGAGTCATAGCATGAAGCCTAACTATCCATTAACCCAATCTTTTGACGAGCTTCCTGAGCAACTACCGTTATACCCAATGGACAATGCTTTACTTCCCGATGGCGAATTTCCTCTGGAGCTCTCCTCCTCTTCTGATTTGGCATTATTTATCTCGGCACTTAGAGCAGATCAACTAATCGGTATCGTACAACCAAAGCCTCGCAACACGGATGGAACTATCTACCAAGTAGGATGTGCGGGTCGACTCAGACAATATCGGGAAAGAAAAGATGGACGACTAAATGTAATGCTCACAGGCATATGTCGTTTCAGAATCATTGAGCAGCAGCAACACAAAGATGGATATACCACAGCCAAAGTTGATTGGAGCGATTATAAAATTGATTATTCATCTGAAGATGTCGACTCAATCATTATTAACCGTTTCAAAAAAACGCTAAGAGATTATTTTGTGCGACATAATATGCAAGCAGACTGGAAGGTTCTTAACAGGCAAAAGACAGAACGAATGGTTAACAACCTCGTGTTAATCATAAATCTCGACATTGATAGTAAACAAAAGCTACTTGAGGCTCCCACTCTGACAAAAAGGGTGATTTTATTCACTGAGCTTTTAGCCAACAAAGCTGACCCGATATTAGCTTCAGCTCCAGGCAGCAAGCAATAAACTGTTCATAAACACTGCGTCACCCAAACCTAATCACCAAAATCCCCTATAGGCAATCTTCCTATTTTCAGACAGAATGTGATTTTATTGTTTCTCTACAAGCACATTAATATGACATTCAAACATTTATTAGCTGGCTTATCTTTTTTCCTGATTTCGGGAAGTTTCGCTAAATCCGAAAACGACATAAACACTGAGCAGCTTCAAAAAATTTTAGCGGACAAACCCAACACCTTACTTATTGATGTAAGAACACAAACAGAAATCCCTTTCATGGGCGGCTCGATTGATGCCGCTAATGAAGTTAATATTCCACGTGGCTGGCTGGAGTTTCGTATCGAGGATCAAGCTAAAGGTTTAGATACGCCGATTATTGTGTATTGCGGTACAAATGTGCGCAGCCCGCCCGCCGCCAAGACCCTTAAGGAGATGGGTTACACCAATGTCTTGAACTACGCCGATGGCTTTCAAGAGTGGAAGAAACAAGCATTGCCTATCCGCTCCCCGGACAAAGCACCAAACTCCATTCTATATAGCAAGCCTGAAAAAATCCTTGAGCATGTTTGGTCTGCCATAGGTGCAACTGCCCCCCCCACTTATGCCAATTCAGGACATAACAACAACCTCTCATTCATTATTACCGATGAAGGTGTTGTTGTTGTCAATGCTGGCGACAATTATCTTATTGCACGCGCGCTGCATGATGAAATTAAAACGATTACTGATAAGCCCGTCAAATATGTTGTGTTAGAGAATGGGCAAGGCCACGCTATCCTCGGCACAAGCTATTGGCAAGAGCAAGGTGCAACGGTTATTGCTCATGCTGATGCCGCAGCGCAAATCGAGCAATATGGAGAAAGTATTCTTGGGCGCATGCAGTCACGCACTAAAGACAAATCCCTAGGAACAAAATTGGCTAAACCAGACAAAACCTTTGATGGCGAAAAGCATGTAATCAAACTAGGTGGCAAAACGATTGAACTGCTTAACCTTGGCCCTGCACATAGTCCCGGCGATATTATGGTTTGGTTGCCTGAGGACAAGCTCATCATTACCGGCGATATGGCTTTCCATCAGCGCATGCTTCCTGTTTTCGAACACACGAACACGGATGGCTGGATAAATACGTGGGATAGGCTCTTAGCCTTGAAACCTGAATATGTAATTCCGGGGCACGGTGCTCCAACGAATACCGACGAGGTTACTAAGTATACAAAAGACTATCTTGTGTATATGCGCGGAGAAATTGAGAAAGTACTGGATGACGGCGGTGATCTGAACGAAGCTTATAAGATTGATCAATCTGCTTATGCCCATTTACATACTTTCAAGGAATTGAACCTTAGAAACGCTGCGCGCATTTTCCGTGAGATGGAATTTGAGTAATGCAAGAATATTGGGTTCCTCGCGAAACCACTTTTTTTGAGCAAGAGATTAAGCGCAGTCGCTTTCTAACATGGATTAAACCAGTAAGCACTATCGACGAAGTCGATAGTTGCTTGCAAAACATATCTACTCAGCACCCCGATGCTAGACATGTTTGCTGGGCTTACATTTTGGGCCCGCCCAACTCCCCTATTCAAAAAGCCAATGATGACGGCGAACCTTCGGGCACTGCTGGAAAACCCATTCTTAATGTTTTACAACACAGTGGCTGTGGTGACATTATAGCGGTCGTGGCACGTTATTTTGGTGGTATAAAGCTTGGTGCTGGTGGACTCGTTCGTGCATACTCAAGCTCAACAAGCCAAACTCTGAAAGTCACACCGCTTAGTAAAAAAGAAGTCTTTATTAACCTGACTATTGATTGTGACTTTGCACAAGAGAGTACCTTACGCCACTTACTTTCACTCCAGAAAGGGGAAATACAACATGTTGACTATACTGATCACTCAAGACTTCAAATCACACTTCCCGCCTCTAAAGAACACGACTTTCTTACCTCCTTACCCAATACCATTGAGATAAAAATCTAATGTTACGCTTTGCTTGTTTAAGCCTCTTGTTATTACTCTCTGCCTGCGGACAACAAACGACCATTGCCAAACTATCGGGCGTAACGATGGGCACAACATGGAGCGTGCAAATTGCTGATCCCGCATTTGAAGACAGCAAGCGCCTTGAAGAAAAAATCAAAGAAAGACTCATTGTAATCAACAATGAATTTTCGACCTATCAAAGTGATTCTACAATTTCACTATTTAATCAGCATCATTCAACAGCCCCTTTTAAAGTCAGCCCTGAATTCTTTGATGTCGCTCAAACGGCAAATGACATCAGCAAACTTACCAATGGCGCTTTTGACCCTACATTGGCTCCGCTAATCAAACTATGGGGCTTTGGCAAGGATGTGAGAACAGACTTACCGGATGAAAAAAGCATCGCCACCGTAAAGTCCCTCATTGGCTATCAACAACTCATTCTTGACCCAATAAACCAAACCCTTCAGAAAAGCTACCCTGAACTGAGCATTGATTATTCTGCCATTGCTAAAGGCTATGCTGTTGATCAAATTTCTAATTTATTGTTACAAGAGAATCTGCAGAATCATCTCGTTGAAATTGGTGGAGAGCTTAAGGCCAATGGCAACAAGCCTGCAAACAAACCTTGGACGATTGCTATCGCCAAGCCTGTTCCAGGAAAACCGATGGCTATGCAAAGACTCACCCTCAATAATGAAGGCATTGCCACCTCTGGCAACTACAACAACTTCTTTTTCCGTGAAGGCAAACGTTACAGCCACACGCTCGACCCAAACACTGCCCGTCCTGTTACTCACGCCTTAGCTTCCGCGACTGTTCGTCACCCATCTACCATGATTGCAGACGCTCTAGCAACCGCATCAATGGTTATGGGGACAGAAAAGGGTATTCGCTTTGCCAATGAGCACGAACTAGCGATGTTTATGGTTAATGAGGAAGAAAGCACCTTTAAAGCATACCCATCGAAAAAGTTCTCGGATGAATGAAACCAACAAGCACGTTTTACAAAGCGGTCAAATCAAATTGGACTGGTTTGGAGCAAGCTGCCCAGAGAACCATTTTGTACTCTCAGATTCTGGCACGGACTTCTGCTTTGAGACCGAAGTAAAAATAGCACCGCCATCGACGTTTCCTGCCAAGCCAGGCGAATACTTTGAGGGTCTGTGGGAATATGATGTCGCTGAATTATTCATTGCTGCTGATAATAGCGATTATTATATTGAGATCAACCTCGCCCCAAATAGTGCCTGGTGGATGATGGCATTTTCAGCACCTCGTCAACGTTTTACTAACTTCCGCATTGACCATCACGATATTAAAACCGAATACTTACTCGGTATTAAGCACTGGAAATCCTCACTGTGTATACCACATGGACTATTGCAAAATATTTTACAAACAGACACCATGCGTTTCAACGTAAGCTACATTCTGGGCACACCTAAACAGTATCTCAGTTATTGTAATCTACTAAACGCTGAACCAAATTTCCATATTCCAACGCAATTCAAAAACTTGAACCGCTACTAACCCTATCCAAGTCATGACTAAACCTCTTTTTGATCCAAATAACCCTTGCCTATTCTGCCACCCAAAAGACAATGAGATCATTGCTGAAAATGATCATGCGCTGATGATCACCGACACTTTCCCAGTCAGCAATGGCCATTGCCTCATTATTCCCAGGCGCCATATCGCAACATATTTTGAGGCTACAGCGGAGGAAAATGCTGCATTTTTTGAATTAATTCAGAAAGCTAAATCATGGGTTGAGGCACAAGGGTTCCAACCAGACGGTTACAATATTGGTAACAACAACGGTATTGCAGCCGGACAAAGTGTTTTTCACTTACATATCCACATCATTCCTCGCTACATCGGTGATGTAGAAAATCCTAAGGGCGGTGTTCGTCAAGTGATCCCGAAGAAGGCTGCGTACAATACACAAAATAGACCTGCATAAACTGTAGGCAAAAAATAGCCCACAAAGGGGGTAAGTGGGCTATCGAAAAATCGCAATGGTATCACCACTGCTAACCTCCTAGCGGTTAGGGGATGAACAATATCTTAACTCTCTATTAATAACCGTCAAGCACAAGAAACATATGCTGATATTCTTATATATCCATATAACTAACCCAGTCATAAACAGACTGCTCAATTTTTTTGCTCTCGGTAAAACCTGATCAGCAATCGTCGATCAGGCGATTGCTTTTGGATATGAACCAAGGACACGTAAGAAATCAGCCCCTTCTTCTAATTGCTCAAGTGCTATTTTCACTTCAGGATCGTCACGATGCCCCATAATATCGAGGAAGAAAATATACTCCCAGTTACCACTTTTCGCAGGACGTGACTCAATACGACTCATATCCAAACCATGGTCTGCCAATGGCTTGAGTAACTTAAACAAAGAACCTGGTTCATTTTTCGCAGAAACCATCAATGACGTTTTATCATTACCACTTGGAGGCACTTGCTCCATCCCTATGATCAGGAAGCGGGTTGTGTTGTTCGCCTGATCTTCAATATTCTTTTGTAAATATTTTAAACCGAATATCCCTGCTGCTGCCACTCCTGCTATTGCTGCTGTATCCACGTTTTCACTGGCTAGACGCGCTGCCTCACCATTGCTTGATACGGGAATCAGCTTAGCGTTCGGCAAGCTCTTTTCAATCCAGTGCCGACATTGCAGCAATGATTGCTGGTGAGAATAAATGGTCTTCACAGAACGCCAATCTTCATTCATCGTCATTAGATTCTGATGAATGGGCAGCTGTACCTCTCCAGAAATAAACAAGGGTGATTCAATAAAGCGATCTAGCGTATGCGTGACAACTCCACCCGTCGAGTTTTCAACTGGAATCACACCATAATGTGCTCGGCCTGTATCAACCTCCTGAAACACCTGTGCAATTGATTCTTGTGGCAATGCTGTTACCCAAGCGCCAAAATGCTTCTGCAGCGCGGAGTGTGTAAATGTCCCCTTAGGGCCAAGGTACGCAACCTCCAAACACTCTTCTAAAGCCAAACATGAAGAGATGATCGAACGATAAATTTTAGTAATTTGTTCTTTTCTTAATGGGCCAGGATTGTCTGCCACCATTCGCTGTAGGATCTGCGCTTCACGCTCAGGTCGATAAAAACAAACCTCTTCCCCTTCCGGCAAAGATGCTTTTTTTGTAACGGCTACTTCCTCAGCGCAATTTGCACGCTCGGCAAGCAATTCAAGAATTTTAGAATCAACCGCATCAATGCGGTTTCTCAAGGCTAGTAGTTTTTCAGAATCAGACATATTAGTTTTTTTGAATTTCTCGGAGAATTTCTAAGCTATCAACAACAACTTCTCGCACTTCAGGATCAGTATCATTTTGACAGTTTTCTAGAGGCTCAATAGCTATTTGGCTTTCTGTGAGTCCTAGGTAGTGACAAGCATCAGCCCGTATTCTCGCATCTTTATGCTGGCTTAGCTCAGATAATTGAGGAATGTATTCCTGTAATGTCGGTGTGCCTGCAAACTCCTCAACAACCACCCCGATGCCAATTCGGGTACTAAGTACAGTTGCAGAGTCGCCTAACAACTTTATAATTGCCTGCATCTGCTCAGGTTTTTGATGTAATCGACCGAGCACTTTGTCTGCTTGGGCTTCTGACAACAGGTAATCAAATTCACCTTCAAGCTTACGCTGCTCTTTGACCCACTGCACACGCTGCAATAAGGCATCATACGTTTGCGCGCCAGTTAGTTCATATTGACCAATCCTGATCCATGGAACAGAGCGTACCTGGTATTGTTGAATAACATCCGGCTGTTGATCAACATTATGCACAGTGAGCTGGCTGAATTCGCCATGCTTAACCAATTTACTCGCATGCTGAAGAACACTTTCACAATGTGGACAGTGTGTGCCAACGAGCAAAATAGCCTCCGGTGATGATACGTCTTCACTCATTATTTTTTGATATTGACCAAACGGTTGTTAGCAAAGGTGAGAATGAGATCTTTACGTTCACGCTCCTGCCCCGCTTTACTCATATAGAAAATATAATCCCAGCGATTCTGATGAAAGTCGTCCTGTAATAAAGGCGTTCCCAACAATGTTTTTACTTCACCTTTACTCATCCCCTGCTTTAACTGGCTGATGGCTTCGGCAGCTACCGCATTACCTTGTTGAATATCAGGCTTGTAGGTGGCACATGCCGATAAGGCAAATAAAAATACAGCGGTTAGTCCAATTTTCTTTATCATATCCATTGTCTTTTTCATGAATTTTGTCACTCAAGTTCCGCATTTAATCATAATTTGGGCTGCAAATGCACAATAAGCATGAAGATCTAGCATTTTTTTCTTTCGCTGACGAACTGATATATGTATAATCCGCCCTCTCAGAATTTTAATGCATTGAGTTTATCTATATGCCAAGTGTAAAAGTTAAAGAAAACGAGCCATTTGAAATTGCTCTACGTCGTTTCAAACGTGCTTGTGAAAAAGCAGGTGTTGTAGCTGAAGCTCGCGCTCGCGAATTTTACGAAAAGCCAACATCCGTTCGCAAAAGAGAACGTGCTGCTGCTGTAAAGCGCAACTACAAGCGTGTTCAACGTGAATTGAATCGCCGCGTACGTATGTACTAAAGCATATGACTGCTGCTCTAAAAAATCGCATCACAGACGATATGAAGTCTGCCATGCGAGCCAAAGATAAAAATCGCCTTCAGACGATTCGCCTCATACTTGCAGCAATCAAACAGCAAGAAGTTGATACTCGCGAAGAGGTCAGCGAAGATGGAGTCTTGCTTATTCTCGATAAGCTCGTCAAACAGCGACGAGATTCTATCAAACAATTTAATGATGCCGGACGTGAAGACCTTTCTTCTATCGAAGAAGCTGAACTCCTTATCATTCAAGAATACCTCCCTACCCCTCTTACTGAAGATGAAATCACTACCTTAATTGATGAAGCTATTCAACAGTCTGGTGCCTCAGGCATGAAAGAAATGGGTAAAGTGATGGGGATCATCAAACCCAAAGCTCAAGGACGTGCAGATATGGGTAAGATCAGTGGACTCATCAAGAGTAAATTAAGTTAACTTTTCATCCGCACAACGCCAATATCCATTCTCGGTAGCAATCTGCTGCTAATTTCCAGATAAATACCCCCCTTTACTGTTCTTTAAAGTACTTTCCGTTTAAACTTGCCCGCTGATTATAAAGGCAGTTTTATGAGCACATTAAAGAATGATAGATTTCTCAGGGCACTCCTTAAAGAGCCTGTAGACACGACCCCAATTTGGGTGATGCGTCAAGCTGGACGCTACCTTCCTGAATACCGAGCAAGCCGTGCCAAAGCAGGCAGCTTTATGGATCTTTGCACCAATCCTGATCTCGCCTGCGAAGTGACCATGCAGCCACTAGAACGCTATGATCTTGATGCGGCGATTCTATTTTCAGACATCCTTACCATTCCTGATGCTATGGGCTTGGGCCTTTACTTTGCAGAAGGCGAAGGCCCACGTTTTGAACGCCCAGTCAGATCCATGGCTGAAATTAAGAAACTCGGTGTACCTGATCCCGAACAAGAACTACGTTATGTGACGGACGCAGTAAGAACTATCCGCAAAGAATTAGATGGCAGAGTTCCTCTCATTGGCTTCTCAGGCAGCCCTTGGACACTAGCTACCTACATGGTTGAAGGCGGCTCAAGCAAAGACTTCGGCAAAGTAAAAGGAATGCTCTACAGCGATCCTAAAGCCATGCACATGCTACTCGACAAACTTGCCGAGAGCGTCACCTCTTATCTTAATGCGCAAATCGCGGCTGGCGCCCAAGCTGTCATGATCTTTGATACATGGGGCGGGACTTTAACACAGCAGACTTATCAAGACTTCTCCCTCGCATACATGGAGAAAATCGTCTCAGGACTGACACGCGAAGCTGATGGTCGTAAAGTACCAGTGACTTTATTCACTAAGGGCGGTGCCCAATGGCTAGAAAAAATGGCTATGACAGGCTGTGACGCTTTAGGCTTAGATTGGACAATTAATCTTGATGAGGCGAAAGCTCGTGTAGGTGACCAAGTTGCTCTTCAGGGCAATATGGATCCTTGCGTATTATATTCAACACCCGAGGTGATTCGCGAAACAGTTAAAGGCATTATTGATCGTTTCGGTGCTGATTCTGGACATGTATTCAACCTAGGCCACGGCATTCATCAGCATATTGATCCTGAAAACGTCAAAGTCCTTGTTGATGCTGTCCATGAATTCGGCCAACGCGGTTAGCCTGTTAATACAGACTCCTCAAGCACGAGCATTCTGCTTTAGCAATGCTCGTACTCCTTCGAGACCACACCGCTCCATCGCTCGTCCTGTAATCACACTCTGCGGCGCAAAACGACTCCCCTCCTCAAATAACACCAATTCCACTTCAAAGTCATCAACAAAGAAGCGTAGAAACGGAATCATCATCTGACGCCCATGAATCCGCGTTTTCCTCTCATGCGTTTGAAAAGGAATGTTATTGTCTTCAAGAAAGAAGATGACCTCCTCTGGAGTCGAAGGAAATAAGTGCAGCACCGCTGGTGAATATTTCCCAGCCGAACCATCCAATGCGCCCCCCACTAATACTGGTTTAAACCGCTGCAAGAATTCCATTGCTTCCAGTGCCACCTGGCGTATCGCCTGAAGCTGCTGCTCATCCTCTTCTGTGCCCAGCAACTCCCTTCGGGATAGAATCGCGTGATAGACATCCATATTAGAGGGCTGATTGGACTTGTCAGTGCTGAC
Source organism: uncultured Thiotrichaceae bacterium (assembly GCA_902727985.1). Taxonomy (GTDB): domain Bacteria; phylum Pseudomonadota; class Gammaproteobacteria; order Thiotrichales; family Thiotrichaceae; genus HyVt-477. The sequence continues at coordinate 58,527 of CACVAY010000127.1, forward strand.
ACCAAGATTCTGTGTTGCCTTTTGTTTAGCAACTAAGTAATCCCTGTAACCCTCCTCAAACAGAAGGCGGGCGGCCTCTTCAGCCACTAGAAGTCGGGTATTTTCAATAGTCATTAGAATAACTGTTCAGGAATCTCAAATCTTTCATTATCAATAACAATGATACGTGTTGCTGGAGCCGATGGCTGGCCCCCTTGCATATTCATCCCTTGTTGATGCTCCCCACTTGCCAGGATAGCTTCCTCTACCATCCTGTCATCAACTAGCGCTATCGTGGGTGAAACAGGGTTATTCACCCGAATTAAAATATCAGGCAAACCATCACGATTCTCATCACTCACGCCCCCCGAATACAGAAAATCACGAGGCACATAATCCGGTACCTGCTCACGCAATAATGTTTCAGACACTATTTCAAGTGACTGTCGATCCGCACGAAAACCTGTCATACCATCAATATTGACGGTCACCATTCCTTTAACGGGCTTAATAATTTCTTCAGGAACATCCTTCAAAGCAACTTTCATGAAATCTATCCATGTAGGCAAAGCGAGTCCTGTCGCCGTTTCACGTTTACCCATTGGCTTTATTTGATCAAAGCCCATCCAAACGATGGCAACTTTCTTGGGAGTAAATCCTGCAAACCATGCATCCTTTTGATCGTTAGTTGTTCCCGTTTTACCACCAATATCTTTACGGCCTAACACTCGGGTTTTTGCTGCAGTGCCGGATACCGCCACCGAACGCAACATGCTACTAATTTCATAGCGCACATAAGGCTTCATGATTCTTTCAGCAGGCCTAACAATAGACTCATCACAACTTTCTTCACAGGCAGCTAACGGCAAATGCCTAAAAATCACATCACCTTCATTATCAGTAATATGAGAAATGAAGTAAGGGTCAACCTTAAAGCCACCATTAGCAAACGTTGAATAAGCTCCCGCTAATTGCACTGGCGTCACCGATCCAGTACCTAAAGCCATAGTTAAATCGCGTGGTACTTGTGACTCTGTAAATCCAAACTTATTCACATATTGCATCGCATATTCAAGGCCAATTTCACGCAGCAATTGAATCGAAACCAGATTTCTTGATTTTTTAAGCCCCTTTCTGAGTCGAGTAGGTCCATAGAATTTATTACTATAGTTTTGCGGATTCCACTTACTTCCTGGAATATTCAAAGGAGCATCATTAACGACACTCGCAGGAGAATAGTTTTTTGCCAACGCCGCTGAATAAACAAAAGGTTTAAAGCTTGAGCCTGGCTGACGCTTCGCTTGTGTCGCTCGATTGAACTTGGTTTGATTGAAATCGAAGCCTCCAACTACAGAAAGCAAAGCGCCATTTTCAGGGTTGATTGATACCAGCGCTCCCGAAATCTCAGGCAATGGTGTAAATTCCCATTTGGCATCTTCTTCCTCACCTTTCGATAAACGAATCACATCACCAATTTTAAATAAAGCACTGACGTCTTTTGGCTTTTTACCTCGTCTATTCTCATTGATATAAGACCTTGCCCAAGCAACATCCTCTAATGTCATCTCAACCTGAGCACGCGTAGAAGTTAGTAGAATCGCCTTTTCTTTACTAACATCCAACACCACAGCAGGAATTAAACCACCCAACTCTTTATAACTACTCAGCTTCTTTTGTAGCAACGTGATATCAGCATATTCCGCCAAATCCAGATGATCTTCCGGTCCACGATAGCCATGACGACGATCGTATTTTTTCAGATGGGTACGCAAGGTTTTAATCGCATGAGCCTGTTCATTATCATCAATCGTTGTGTAAACATTCATACCTGTTCGATACACTAACTCTTCACCAAAACGCTTAATTACCTCCTGACGTACCATTTCTGCCACATAGGGCGCCTCCGTTTCTGTTTTAGCTCGCGCGTGTACTTTCGCAGTCAAGGGCTCCTTAATGGCAATTTCTGATTGCAGCTTTGTCGTAAAACCCAATTCAGCCATACGTTGCAAGATGTAATCACGACGTTTTTTCGCACGCTCAGGGTTAATGATGGGATTATAAGCAGAAGGAGCCTTTGGCAAACCAGCAATCATTGCCATCTGCGCCAATGAGAGGTCATCCACCTTTTTTCCATAATAGACTTCAGCTGCCGAGCCTATTCCGTAAGAACGATTACCAAGAAAAATCTTATTGAGATATAACTCGAGAATTTCATCTTTAGTAAAGATTTGCTCCAACCTCTGAGCCAAGAAAACCTCTTTGAGTTTACGATCAATAGTCTTCTTCCTGGTTAAGAAGAAATTTCTCGCCACCTGCATCGTAATGGTACTCGCGCCTTGGGACACGCTACGGCTCTTTAAGACGGATACCACTGCTCGCGCCACACCATAAAAATCGATACCTTTATGTTCGTAGAAACGCGAATCTTCGATCGAAATAAAAGCATTCTTTAATCGTTCGGGAATGTCTTCTTTTTTTACGGGGCGACGACGATATTGACCAAATTCAGCGATAAGCTTCCGATCTTTACTAAAGACACGAAGCGGTAACTGTAAAGCAATATTGGCTCGCAACTCCTCTTCGCTGGGAAGATCAGCAGAGTAATGCGCCCACACGCCGACTACTGTAATAATCCCAAGTGTCATGATAATAAAGAGCGGCCCAAAGACCCACCCTATAAAGTTCTTAATCCAACGAAGCCAGGTCATGCGTTATTGTTGTCCATATATTGTTTAACCCCATAGAACTAGGTTATGGGTAAAGCTCCATTCTGAAAAGTAACGGATCGTTTAAAACATGCATTCAGCAGAATCCTATCCATTTACTATAGCCCATAATAAACTGAAGATTACGCACAACTAATATGCATAAAGCCCATCTGAGCCTTACGATAGCACCATATTTCTGAGAGCTGATCGATTGAATGCAAGTCTATAAGCACTTTACCATATTTGGGATTTTGAAGGAAAAAAGTCACGACCAACCTACCTCTACCCATCTAAAAAACCCTATTTTTTTATGCTTAAAAAGCTAACAACTCAAGCAACTATCTCAAAACCGCTTGTCTTTTAAAATTCCACACTTTCATCGATATTGTTACGATTCACAACTGAATGGCTCCTGAGCAGCCAAGCAACAACAAACCTGACTCATTTTGAGACTTAATTCTCCCAGTAATCATAAGGACGAATTGTAACGAGTCATATCTGACTGACCACATTCAGGTAAATAATAACAATAACAAAGGACATGATTGGTGTTTTCAATAGGCAGAAATAAAGGCAATCTGCTCGGGATCGACATAAGTTCATCAGCAGTTAAACTCATCGAACTATCGAAATCCGGCAAAGGTTACCGTTTAGAGAGCTACAATGTTGCTCCACTTCCAGAAGGAGCTGCACAAGAACGCGACCTCTTGAATCCTGAACCTATTGGTGAAGCAATCAAGGCCGTTGTAAAACGCAGCAAAACAAAAACCAGATCCTGCGCGCTAGGCATACCCTCCTCTGTTGCTATCAGTAAAATCATCACCTTGCCTGCTTCTATTCCTAGCAACGAACTAGAATCCAGTATTACGCTTGAAGCAGAACAACATATTCCTTATCCCATGGATGAGGTGAATTTCGATTTTGAGATTTTAGGGGAATCCAAGAATTCACAAGAATCCATTGACGTTCTGCTTGCCGCAACACGTAAAGAAAATGTTGAAATGCGCGTAGCAGCTGCCGAATTAGCGGGACTGCATGTTGAGGTTGTAGACCTCGAGTCTCACGCCTTAGAACTCCTCTTCTCCAAACTTGTTGAAGACATTGATGACCAGAGCGTTATTGGTGTAGTGGATTTCGGTGCCTCCATGACAGGAATGACCGTTTTTGAATACGGCAAAGTAGCCTTTTCTCGTGAGCAAGCCTTTGGCGGCAAAGAGCTCACTGAAGAAATCATGCAACGCTATGGTCTCACTTTCCAAGAATCAGGACTGGCAAAAAAGAAAGGCGACCTACCTGAAGGGTACATCCCTGAAGTGCTTGATCCTTTTAAGGATAATATGGTTCGACAGGTCAATCGATTTCTACAATTCTACTACGCATCCACACAACAAGCACAAGTGGACAAAATCCTATTATCGGGTGGGAGCGCGAGTATTTCAGGCATTGATGATCAAATTCAATCATCGGTGGGTATACCCACACAACTGGTCAATCCATTTGCAGAAATGACCTTAAGTCCGCGAATCAACCCCGCGCGTTTTACCAATGACATTCCTGCCATGCTCGTTGCAACGGGTTTATCCCTAAGAGGAATTGAATAAAATGGCCACATTAAACCTACTCCCCTGGCGTGAAGCAGCACGCGAACAAAGCCGCAAACAATTCATAATGACAGCGGTATCGTCAGTGGCTTTTGGTGTGTTAGGTGTTTTTGGGTGGTATTCATGGATTCAAAGCAACATAACCTATCAAGAGAGCCGTAATACGCAATTACAGCAAGAAATTCGACAGCTTGATAAATCTATCGCTGAAATCAAAAAGTTGGAATCAACAAAGAAAGCATTACTCGATCGCATTTCGATTATCGACACCTTGCAATCTACTCGACCTGGCATTGTTCATTTATTTGATGAGATGGTGAAATCTTTACCTCAAGGTTTATACATCACGAACCTTGAACAAAAAGGAACCAATATCAAACTCGTTGGGAAGTCCGAATCCAATGCGCGCGTCTCCAGTTACATGAATCGACTTGATGCATCCGAGTGGCTGAGTTCATCTAACTTGAGCACACTGAAAGTTGATAAGCAACAAGGTGAAATTAGACTACGACAGTTTGAGCTTAATGTAACCCAATTACTCAAACCTGAAATACATGACCAGAAGGGAAAATAATGGACATTCAAGATCTCAATAACATTATAGACGATCCAGCTAGCGTTCCTCTTCCTCTAAGAATTGGCGTGATTATTGCCATCTTTGTGCTTGTCATGTTCATGGGTTACAAACTCGTCATACTTGATCAAATTGATACTCACAAAAGTGTTGCTGCAAAAGAAACAGGGTTAAAAAAATCCTTCGAAACCAAACAAGAAAAGGCCAGTCAACTCCCTGCTTATAAAAAACAACTCGAGGAAATGCGCTTCTCTTTTGGCACACTGGTTAGACAATTGCCGAGTGAAACTGAAATCCCCGGTTTAATTCTTGATATTTCAGAAAAAGGAATTTATCACGGCCTGAATATTGATCTCTTTAAACCAGGTAAAGAAGCAAAACAGGAATTCTATGCCGTCAAACCGATAACCGTCAGTGTTAAAGGTAATTACAACCAGTTGGCTGCCTTTGTAAGCGACATATCTGGATTATCTCGTATCGTTACCATCCACAATATAAGCTTGAAACCCTCTGATGAAAACAAGCTTGTTATGAAAGCAACGATCAATACCTATCGTTACATCAGTGAAGGAGAAACAGGGTGAAGAAATCAACAATCTACAGCCAAACTCCAAAAGTTAAACACGCGCTTATATTACTATCAATCGCCTTGATGGCGACAGGTTGTAACGGTGAAAAACAAGCCGAACTAGAGAATTATTTGTCGACAGTAAAAAGTCGCCCGATGAAACCGATTGCTCCTATTCCAGCAATAAAGCCTTACTTGAGATACATCTATCCGGAACACGACGTTGATCCATTTGACGTCTCTATTTTAGCACCCGTTATTACTCCGGTATCAGAAATACAACATATCGATACAGGCATAGAGGTTGACACATCACGCGTTCCAGAGTTTTTGGAAGGTTACCCTCTTGATAGTCTTAACATGGTTGGAACATTAAATAAAGATGGTTCCCTGTGGGCTCTAATCAGAGTGCCGGATGGCAGTATACAACGCGTGAAAAAAGGGAATTACATTGGCAAAAACTTTGGAAAGATTGATGACATCACGGATTTTCGCATCTCTCTCAAAGAAGTTGTTCCCAATGGTTTTGGTGGCTATAAGCCGCGTGAAAACGCGATTTCAATTTCAAATTTAGATTAAATCAAACCCTGACAATAAAAATAAGAAGAAAATAGGCTATTAACATGAACAAGATAGAGCGCATTTTGACTATTGCAGTACTACCTGCTGCTATTGCACTTGCCACGCAGCAAGCACACGCTTTACAACTGAATAAAGTCTCGTCATCAGTATCTAGCGGGATTTCTACAGTGACTTTTGGGTTTGATCAAAACGCGACGCCTACTAATGGATTCATGTTAGAAAACCCATCTCGCTTGGTATTTGACTTCCCTAAAGCTGGCATCAAAAAAACCCTTCCCAAATCATACTCAGGCGATGGGGTCGTGAAAAGCATTCAGGTTGCTAACACCAAGGATCGAGTTAGAGCCACGATTACTTTGAATAAAAAAAGTGATTTCGTTACTGAGCGCAAAGGCAATCAACTCAGTATCATTATTGTACAAGACGGCACAAGAGCACCTACATCAACTCAACCTTCTCGACAACCCATGAGTGATCATGACTGGGTAAACAAAGTCGCCAAAGCTTCAGGGTTATTATCACCCGCTCCTCCTCAGCCAAAAACAACAGCGAAGACTGAACCGGCCCCAGCACCTCAAAAACATATCATCAAGCCGACAACCGCAGTTGTAAGCAACACACCACAATCTAAATTATATCTACCTGAAATTGCTGCCATGGAACCACAAATTGCTACACAACAGGCTTCACCACCGCCTGTTAGAACGCACGGTTATAGCACGATCAGAACAACAAATTCACCGCTGCCACCAAAGGTTCAACAGGCCCGTGTAGCTACACCACAAGCAGCTATTCAGCAGCCTCGACAAGTCACACATAACACTAATATGCTAGGCGATGTAGACTTTCGACGCGACGAAAAAGGTAATGCACATATTATCATAAACCTTCCAAGCAATCGTGTGCACACTGAAGTTACTCAGGCAGGCAACTCATTGATTGCCATTATTAAAGGCGTAAAAACACCCCAAGACAACAGAAACTATGATGTATTAGACTTCGCTACTTCAGTAAACAACATTAATGTACAACGTCGCGGGGCTGATGCACGCTTGAGAGCTCAGATTCGTGGACCCTTTGAATATACATCTGCAAAACGCGATAGCCAACTACATATCTATGTCAATAAAGTGGTAAAGAAACTCACTGCTGAAGAACTTCGCAAGAAGAAGAAAACGTACAAAGGCGATAAGTTAACGCTTAACTTCCAAGACATTGAAGTTCGCTCGGTTCTGCAATTATTGGCTGACTTTACTGACAAAAACATTGTTGTCAGCGACTCTGTCAATGGCGCGATCACCCTGCGCTTGAAAGATGTTCCATGGGATCAAGCCATGGATATTGTACTACGCTCAAAAGGCTTGGGTATGCGTGAAAACGGCAATGTTATCTGGATCGCACCTGAGTCTGAATTATCAGCCAGAGAAAATCGCGAACTTGAGCAATTACAAAAGAAACGTAAACTAGAATCGCTAATTACAGAATACATTCCCGTTAACTTTGCCAAAGCAACGGATCTCGTCTCACTTATCAAGAGCTCCGCAACTGGCAAAAATAATGCAACACTTCTCTCTGAGCGAGGAAGCATTTCTGTTGACCCAAGAACCAACACCATCTTAATCAATGATACTGTCAATCGCATTGAAGACATTCGAGGTATGATCAAAAAGCTTGACGTTCCAGTTCGTCAGGTATCAATCGAATCTCGTATCGTCATTGCTAGTGATACCTTTACGAAAGAGTTAGGTACACGCTTTGGCGTAACAGGTATCGGCGGGTTTAATGGTAACTCTGGTATCGCGACAACTTCAGGCACCTTAAGTGCTACGGATAGCATTGTCGGAGATGCTGCAGCTAATTTGAATGCGGGCGGCTCAGTATTCCCAGTGGGCATACCTTCTCTAACGGATCGTTTGAACGTGAATCTACCAGCTACAGGTGGTTTGGGGCGCTTTGGCTTCTCCATCTTAAGTTCAGACTATCTGGTGGATTTGGAGCTATCTGCATTACAAGCTGAAAGTGAAGGTGAAATCATCTCCACACCACGCGTAGTGACCACCAACCAAACAAAGGCCACCATCGAGCAAGGTGTTGAAATACCGTTCTTGCAAGCATCTTCCAGTGGTGCTGCGAATGTTGCCTTCAAGAAGGCGGTACTGAGCCTTGAAGTAACCCCACAAATCACCCCTGAAGAACATGTCATCATGGATCTTAAAGTGAACCAAGATACCGTCGGCCAAGTATTCTCGGGTGTACCAAGCATCAACACCCGAGAAGTACAAACTAATGTCTTGGTCGAAAATGGCCAAACCGTTGTACTTGGCGGCGTTCATGAGGAAACCAACTCAAACGATGTTGACAAAGTCCCCTTATTGGGTGATCTCCCTGTCCTTGGAAAGATGTTTAAACGCACACGGAAACAAAACGACAAACGTGAATTGCTCATCTTTGTAACACCGAAGATACTCGATTAGTTTTTATAAACCTCCTCCAGGCCGGCTTTTTAGTCGGCCTTTTTAATGTCCGTATTTATTGCTATTCACCATGGCACACTTGCTAATTTTTCCCTTAACTGGCATAAAGCTTCTATTATTTTAAAACCAAACAAAGCATGGGAAATATTATTCTTGTCGGCTTAATGGGAGCTGGCAAATCAACAGTCGGACGTATTGTTGGTAGAAAGTTGAAAATGGACTTTTTCGATTCTGATCATATGATTGTAGAACGCACAGGCGTTGACATTCCTACGATTTTCGAAATCGAAGGGGAGGCCGGATTTCGTGAGCGAGAAGAAGCCATGATCCAGGAACTCTGCGAAAAAGACAATATCATCATCGCCACAGGTGGCGGTAGTCTAATGCGTCAAACAAACCGTGAACACATCAAAAAATCTGGCAAAGTTGTGTACCTCAGAACCAGTGCAGAGCAACTTTTTTCACGTATTCGCCATGATAAAAGCCGCCCACTCATGCAAACAAAGAACCCCCTGAGAACCTTAAAAGATCTTCTACGTACGCGTGAAAAGGACTACATGGAAACTGCCGATTTAGTGGTGAACACTGGGCGTCAACGGATCAATATCACTGCCCAACAAATCATTGTGGGTATTGAACAGATGGAGCACAATATTCAATGACAAACACCTTAACTGTCGATCTAGGCGATCGTAGCTATCCAATTCATATTGGAAGCGGTTTGTTAGAGCAAGCTAAACTCCTTACTCAACACATCCATGGCAATAAAGTTGTCATTGTCAGCAACACGACCGTTGCCCCCTTATATATCGAAAAAGTTCACGCACTACTAACAGACTTTGATGTTCTCGATGTCATTTTGCCTGATGGCGAATCTTACAAAACCATGGATACCATGCAAAGCATTCTAACGAACATGTTGGAACAACGTTGCGACCGCAAAACAACGGTAATTGCGTTAGGTGGTGGTGTTGTTGGAGATATTACTGGCTTTGCCTCAGCCTGCTATCAACGCGGTGTGAACTTCATCCAGATTCCTACAACGCTACTCTCGCAAGTTGACTCTTCTGTTGGTGGAAAAACAGGGGTTAACCACCCTTTAGGAAAGAATATGATTGGGGCTTTTTATCAGCCTCAAGTCGTTATCATCGACACCGACACACTCGACACCCTTGATGATCGCCAACTTGCTGCTGGCATGGCGGAGGTCATCAAATATGGTCTTTTATGGGATAAAGCGTTTCTAGAGTGGCTTGATGTCAATATGCAAGCCATGATGCAACGTGACAAAACGTTACTCAGCAGAGCCATATTACGCTCTTGTGAAATTAAAGCTGATGTTGTCGCTCAAGATGAAAAAGAATCAGGTATTCGTGCATTATTAAATCTTGGCCACACCTTTGGTCATGCTATCGAGACTGAAATGGGTTATGGTGAATGGCTTCATGGTGAAGCCGTTGCCGCAGGCATGGTGATGGCCGCAGAAATGTCAAAAAACATGCAATGGCTTAACGATGATGATGTGGCTTATACACGCACAATCATTGCTAAAGCCAACCTCCCTGTTGATCCTCCTGTCGAAATGACGCCCGAGAGTTTCAGAAAAGCCATGTCGATCGATAAAAAAGTTCTCAATGGTGTGCTACGTTTAATTCTGATGAAA
>CACVAY010000128.1 GCA_902727985.1 uncultured Thiotrichaceae bacterium
AGGGGTTAATTAGCGGCATATAATCTAGCTGTATTTTTTAAGGTTCGACGCGTAGAATATCGAGCAAATTATCCAAAGGAAGAATCATGGCTGGCGTTAATAAAGTAATTCTAGTAGGAAATCTGGGGCGTGACCCAGAGGTTAAATATATGCCAAGTGGCGGTGCAGTTGTCAACTTTAGTGTGGCCACATCTGAACAATGGAAAGACAAACAAACGGGTGAACGCCGTGAAAAAACAGAGTGGCATAATGTTGTTTTGTTCAATCGTCTTGGTGAAATTGCAGGTGAGTACCTTCGTAAAGGTTCGAAAGTTTACATTGAAGGTCGGTTGCAAACGGACAAGTACGAAAAAAATGGTATGGATATGTATTCAACCAAGATTGTTGGTGACTCAATGCAAATGTTAGATTCGCGTGCCAGTCAGGGTGGTGGCGCTCCTCAAGGTGGAGGTGGTGGTTATTCACAACCACAAGGCGGCGGTTCATCGCGCCCACAGCAGCAGCCACAAGGTGGTGGTTATGGTGGCGGCTCAAATCAAGGTAGCGGCAAACCAGCTCAAGATGGCGGTAATCAACCATCACCAGCATTTGATGATTTTGAAGATGATATTCCGTTTTAGGAGTTAATCTACTCGGTATAAAAGAAAAGAGGGCTTGTTTTTACGAGCCCTTTTTTATTGCCTAAAAAATGACTTTTTAAAGCCTCAGCTAGTTGAAAATTGCACTTGATAAATCAATGTAGTAACGTAACTACATTAAATTATTCAAGAGGTGAAGAATGAGTATTTCTACACTAACCAGTCGAGAATTTAATCGGGATGCCAGCAAAGCAAAACGTATTGCTGAGGATGGCCCTGTGTTTATAACAGACCGGGGAAAACCTGCCCACGTCTTATTAACCGTTGAAGAATACGAAAGGATCACCAATAAGGGCGTGAGTATTGTGGAACTCCTCGCTATGCCTGATGCTGATGACGTGGAATTTGAAGCTCCACGTTTGGATAAACCCTTGTACCGACCCGCAGATCTCTCCTGATGTTTTTACTGGATACCAATGTAATTTCCGAACTCAGGAAAGCTCAATCGGGCAAAGCGGATAAACAGGTGGTTGCATGGGCTGGTCAATTCCCAGTTTCGAGTTTTTATCTTTCTGCGATTACCATTCTTGAATTGGAAACAGGTATATTACAGATTGAGAGAAAAGATTTCGCTCAAGGGGGAGTATTGAGAACTTGGTTGAACTCGCAGGTTCTGCCAGCGTTTGAAGAGCGGACTCTCCCGGTCGATATAGCGGTTGCTCGGCAATGTGCAAGCTTACATGTGGCAGACCCACGTTCAGATCGAGATGCCCTCATTGCTGCGACGGCAATGGTGCATGGTATGACGGTGGCTACGCGAAATGTCGACGATTTCGTTTTGACTGGTGTCGCGTTAGTTAATCCATGGGAAGGTGTCTAGTTTTCGTTTTTCCCCGAGGCGTATCTCGCTCTATATGTAAATGATAAGCTTTAGGTTCCAATATTATATGTGACCATTATTTCTAGAATGAGGATGTCAATGAATAATCTAATAAAAACCAGTTTTACGCTTGTGATGGCTTGTTTGTTTTTTGTTCCACATGCATTTGCAAAAGAACCTGAAACGGAGCGAGGAAAAGTATTGGGGAGTGTGATGCCTGAGCATCCGTCCTGGTTTAAAGAGAGCTTTCTTGAGATTGCTGATGATGCAGCTGAGGCAGGGGAAGCGAATAAGCACGCGATCCTGTTTATGGAAATGAATGGCTGTCCCTATTGCAGCAAAATGATTGAGGAGAATTTTAAGGCAGAGCCCTATAAAGCCTTTATTCAAGAAAACTTCGATGTGATTGCGCTGAATGTAAAGGGTGAGCGTGAGGTGGCGTTTAATGATGAGACGACTGCTATGGAGAAGGAGATTGCGGATTTATTGAAGGTGAAATACACGCCCGCTGTGATCTTCCTGAATAAAGAAAACAAGCAAGTTGCTCGGGTGAATGGCTACCGTAATGCGGAAGAGTTTAAGCTTGTGCTTGATTATGTGAAAGAGCAGGCTTATGAGAAACAGGGGTTATCCGCTTATCTGGACAGCAAAAAGCGTACGGATTCTTATACGTTCCGTTCTCATCCTGATTTGGAAGATATGACCGATCTGAGTAGTATCACCAAAAAACCGTTAGCGGTGCTGTTTGAAGATAAATCCTGTGTTGCCTGTGATGCGCTTCATGATGGCTATTTAAAAGATCCAGAAGTGAGGAAGTCTTTAGAAAAAATGGCTTTTGTTCGCCTTGATGGCCTTTCTGATAGCAAAATTATTGACCCTGAAGGGGTAGAAACTACGTCGAAGGCATTTGCTGAAAAATTAGGTGTGACCTACCGCCCAAGCATTGTGCTGTTTGATCAGGGCAAGGAAATCGTGCGAATTGAAAGTAAGCTCTATCGTTTCCACTTTTCTGGTGTGTTGGAGTATGTTGCGGATGGTCACTATAAAGAATATCCGAACAGTCCCTTCGACTATATCAATGCAAAAACTGAAGAAGTGCTACAAAGCGGCAAGGATGTGAATATTGCAGAGTGAGAAAGGAAAGCTAATTTAATCACTTGGTGGTCATTAGTACCTTTGCCTGCTTCTGTCAGTTCATGACAGCAACTGTTATGCATATGGAACGTGTGAATTAAATAAATTCAATATACTCAAAAGCCAGCATAAAGCTGGCTTTTTTGTGAGTGTCTTATTCAAG
>CACVAY010000129.1:0-64697 GCA_902727985.1 uncultured Thiotrichaceae bacterium
AGAACGATTGGCCCAAAGTTCAATCCATCCAAAATCCGTATAGCTTGCTGAATCGTTTATTCGAGGTAGGTTTGGCAGAAATGTCGCTACATGAAGAGGTCGGATTACTGGCTTATTCCCCTTTGGGCTTTGGTGTGCTCAGTGGAAAGTATTTACACGGGCAAAAACCTAAAAATGCGCGTTTAACTATCACATCTGACTATGGACGTTACAGCAGTGAAAACGCAGTCAGGGCAACAGCGGCTTATGCGGAACTTGCACGTGAACACAATATGATGCCTTCTCAAATGGCATTGGCTTTCGTTAATTCACGAAAATTTGTGACCTCCAATATTATTGGCGCAACGTCTATGGAGCAGTTGCAGGAAAATATTGGCAGTATTGAGATTAGTCTCTCAGAAGAAGTGATAGGGGGGATTGAAAAGATTCATAGCCAGATACCTGATCCTTCTCCGTGAATTAGGGGGGCAGGGTTTTCTCAGCTCAGCCACCAGATCAATACTCTGCACATGCTTATGCACCGTGCTACTGGAACTCATCCGCAGCAGCTCCCAACCTCCATCAAAGTCGGCTGCCTGCCATGTGAGTGTAGAAACCCCTTGATACAGTCGAGTACCTCTTTTTGTTAGGATGGTATTTCGCTTTTTTATCACCCGCTATTAAGGTAGTGAGAAAAAGGCGAAAATGCAAAAATCTAATAAATTGCATATCAATGTTATGTAACATAGAATCAATGTTACATAACATGAAATAATAGGAGTATCCTGATGGCAGTTGGAGCAAGTGGTCGTATAGTGATAGAAATCAGCCCTGATCTAAAACAGGCATTATATGAGCAGCTAAACCAGGATAATTTAAACCTTAAACAATGGTTTCTAGGTCATGTTGATGAATTTTTAGAAAATAAAACACAATTAAATCTAAGTTTCACGCCCTCTTCAAAAGATGATCAAATAAAAGAACTTGTTGAGGCTAAATAGAATGATTTTTTCAGAAAAAAAAGTAGCTTTCGGAAGGCATGAAACCTTTCAATTACGTTACAGTTGGTTAACAAAAGGTTTTTTGGAGCTGAAAAAAAATCCAAAAATTTTTAGTTCTGATGACGCTACTGTAAAGCTGGGCGTTGGGAAGAACATGGTCAACTCAATACGCTATTGGCTTCAAGCCGCTCAAATAGTTACATTAGAAAAGGGAGAATATAAGATCACACCATTAGGTGAGTCTATTTTTGGCGACAAGGGTTTTGATACTTATCTGGAAGATGAGGCCACTATCTGGTTAGTTCACTGGTTATTAACAAGCAATCCAGCAATGGCTACGAGTTGGTATTGGTATTTTAATTATTTTCATAAGCCTGAATTTACCAATAAAGACGTAGTAGATAGTCTCCATAGCTTTGCAAAGCAGCATATTGTTTCTAAATTTACATTGGCAACCTTAAAAAAAGATGTGGATATTATTTTACGCATGTATTCACATTCTAAGGTTAACACTAAGCAATCGATAGAGGACTCTCTGGACTCACCCTTATCGTTACTTAATCTGGTTTCACACCTGCCTGATATAAAATCCTATTACTCCTTTCCTGAAGAAAGAAATAAAATTCCTCTAGGCGTGATTGGCTTTGCAGTAATGAGTGTTTTTGAAGAAATAAAGTCAGACTCCATTCCCATTGAAAACTTAATGTATATGAAAGGAAAACATCCTGCACTAGGAGCCATCTTCAGGATGACCGAAAGCTCACTTCTGGCGAAACTCGAACTGCTTGCCCGATATATTCCGAATACTTTGGAAATGCGTGAAGATGCAGGTATTCATCAGCTACACAGATTAGAGAAACGCAAGCCCATCGAATACCTGAAAAAACATTATAATGATGAACAGCTTAAGGTAGCAGCATGAATCTAGCAGACGTTATAACGGTAAATACTAATTATACGCGTTCAATCAATCTTGAACGTGACGTTGACTCTGTATCCTTAGTAAAATCTTATATCCCGACATCACGGTCTGTCTATGCTTTACAAAAAGCGGTTGATACTTTGAAAACGGAAGCCGATATGCCAAGAGCATGGACGCTAGTGGGGCCTTATGGGTCAGGTAAGTCATCCTTTGCAGTTTTTCTCTCACACTTATTAGCTAACCCTAATAACCCAGCCTCAAAAGCAGCCCTAAAAGTTTTAGGTGAAACTTACCCTGTTCTGGAAGATCAGTTTAACGAAGTAAGTGAAATGACACGGGGGCATTGTGTTGTACTAATAACGGGCAGCCCAGAACCACTAGGAAAGAGGCTTATTCAGGCCGTAAGTGAAGCCGCCATAAAATACTGGCAGCATCGAAAAGAAGAACATCCAGAAGCGGTAAAGATTGTTATTTCATTGGCAAAACAAGAGCAAATTTCTACATCAGAAATCATGAATGCTATTAAGAGCTTGCAAACAGCCATTGGAAAAGTAGAAGGAAATGGGTTGTTAATCGTTATTGACGAGCTGGGTAAATTCCTTGAATACGAAGCTAGACATCCCGACACCAATGACATCTATCTGCTTCAGGCATTGGCAGAACTAGCTTTTACTGGTGGCAAGTCTGCATTATCAATTTACGTCATTCTGCATCAAGCCTTTGAGCAATACGCAAAAGGACTTGGTGATACCCTGAAAAATGAATGGGCAAAAGTACAAGGTCGCTTTGAAAGCATCCCTTTTCTGGAGGCCACTGAGCAAACACTTCGAGTTGTTGCCAATGCTATTCAGCACAATACCTCTATAGATTCAAAAGCAATAAAAACACAAACTGACAGCATCGCAAAGGCTCTGGCAAATGCCGATGCATTATCTGGCACACTAGAAGAAAAAGAAGCCAGCAAACTTTTTGCGAAATGCTATCCCCTCCATCCTGTGAGTGCACTTTTATTACCCGTGCTTTGTCAAAAAGTAGCACAAAACGAGAGAACACTTTTCAATTATCTCGGTAGTGAAGAGCCCTTTGGGTTAAAGCAAAGCTTAACGACTTTAGGCAAGGTAGGTGACTGGATATACCCTTGGGAAATATACGAATACTTTATTCATAATCAGTCTGCATCACTAGTCGATCATTTTACCCATCGTCGTTGGGCTGAGGTAGTTACCGCTGTCGAACGTCTAGGTGATATAGACTCCAATGAAACAAGATTACTCAAGGCAATCGGTCTACTTAATATCATTGGCAATCAGGGCGGTTTAAAAGCCTCAAAGACAATAACAAGTCTTTGTTTGCCTGATAAAAATCTGGTAGAGGAAATCATCCAGTCACTTCAAACTGAATCCATCATCCAGTATCGTAAATACAATAGTGAATATCGTGTTTGGCAAGGCAGTGATTTTGATATTGAAACAGCCATTTACAATGGAGTTCAAAGGCTGGGTTTATTTAGTATTGCTAACTATCTCAATACGCAATATGAAACTCGGCCCATCATTGCAAGAAGATTCTCTATAAAAACAGGAACCCTGCGATTCTTTGAAACCGCCTTTGTTGATATTGACACTTATACAAACTTGAGCAGTGAATCCACAAACGCCAGAATTATTTTCTATCTCTCACAAGATCAGGAAGACTCCAGAAAATTCCAGTCGGAACTCGTTAGTTACTATGGTGAAAGAGATATACTCGTTGAATTTCCACAAACAGAGTTACTTAGAGGCGCTATTGCAGATGTGTTGGCTTTACGTGAAATTCAAGCAAGCAATCAGGAATTACACAGCGACCCCATAGCCCAACGTGAGTTTAAAGATCGCTATCAGGCAGCACTTCAAATAGAAGAAACCAAGTATTCAGAAATCATTGATCACCCCGAAACAAGTCATTGGTACTGGAAAGGCGAAGCCTTTACCGTATTAAACAAACGTGACCTGCAAAACAGACTCTCTGACATTCTGGATGATATTTATAAATCGACTCCAGTGATTAAAAACGAGTTAATTAACCGAATCAAGCCTTCAAGTCAGGCCGCCGCAGGAAGAAACAAGCTGTTGCAAGCAATGGTGAACCATCCGCAGCAGGAAGATCTGGGTATAGATAAGTTCCCCGCAGAAAAAGCCATGTATCGTGCGGTCCTCAAGCAAACAGGTTTACACGTCTTTACAGAAAAACAGTGGGAATTTGTTGCGCCTACGCAAGAATCAACCCTTTATCCCGTATGGAAAGCAATGGAGTCTTTCCTTGAAACGACTGAAAAGACTCCTCGTTCCTTTGCAGAATTGGCAAAGGTTATTTCAAAACCTCCCTATGGTATTAAAAGTGGTTTATTGCCCATTTTGTATCTTGCGTTGTACCTGGTAAAAAACGAAGAAATTGCACTCTATGAAGACCGACGGTATTTGCCTTCACTATCCAAAGAAGAGCTAGAGCGCTTTGTAAAGAAGCCAGATGGCTTTACCGTGCAACTTTTCAAGATTGAAGGTCTAAATGCCTCTTTATTTCAGTGTTACACCGATGCACTGTTTGGCAAGGAAAAACCAGCATCCGTTATACAGGCAATAAGACCACTGGCTCAATTTATAAATGACCTAAATGAATATACGCAAAAGACAACAACGATACCTAAAAAAGCACAAGCATTAAGGAGTGCTTTCAACCTGTCTAAATCACCTGAAAGCCTGTTATTTGAAGGTATCCCAAAGGCACTTGGCTATAAAAAGGTAGACAACCAAAATCTGGAAGGCTACGCAGATGCTCTTAAAGCAGCTATACGTGAATTAAAATATGCCTATGAAAATCTGCTAAAGAAACAAAAGGAACTTCTGGAAAATGCCTTTCATTTAACAAAAAACAGTGAACTGTCTGAGTTAAGAGTACAGCTCAGAGGGCGATATAAAGGGCTAGAACAATACACCGTCGATATTGATGGACTGAAAGCTTTTATTATGCGCTTAACATCTGAAACCGATAATGCTGAAAAGTGGTTCTCCAACCTATTAATGTTTCTTGGCAACAAAGACAGCACAAAATGGAGAGACACTGATCAGTCTCGCGCAGAGCTACGACTAAGCGAGTATTCAAAACGCATACTGGATTTGGAAACATTAAATCTGGAACAAAAGCGTATGGCAATGAATACGGATCAGGATTTTGATGTTATTTTGCTAAAAGCGATTAAAAAAGGTGATAAAGAACGTGTACATGCTGTGGCTATTGATGCCAGTACACATAAGGCAGCAGCTACTATAAAGGAAAAAATAAAAATCCAGTTAAACCTTGAAAGTGAAGAGTTACAACTAGCTGTACTAGCTGAACTTGTTGACGAGTTTTTACAGGAATATCAAACTACTTCACAACAGGCTAGTGCTATCCAGAAAAAGCTGGAATTAAAGAGAATAAATAATGGCTAAATTAACGATGAGAGAAGCTACAAAGCTTAAAAACACCCGTCATGTACTCGGTATTTCAGGCGGTAAGGATAGTGCCGCTTTAGCCATTTATATTCGTGACACTTATCCAGAAATACATGAGAAAATCGAATATTTCTTTACCGACACAGGGGCAGAGTTAGAAGAGGTCTATGACTTTCTGGATAAACTGGAAGCCTACTTAGGCAAGAAAATTGAGCGATTGACGCAAGAAAGGGGGTTCGAACACTTCCTTACCATGCATAATGACTATCTACCTTCACCACGCCAACGCTGGTGTACGTTGATGATGAAGATTAAGCCCTTTGAAGCCTTTGTAAAAGATGATCCCGTGGTAACTTATGTCGGTATTCGTGCAGATGAAAACCGAGAAGGTTATGTAAGCCAAAAACCAACCATTCAAGCTGTGTTTCCATTCATTGAAGATGGGCTAGTTCGGGACGATATTTTTCAAATGCTTGAAGATACGGTAGGTATTCCCGATTACTACGAATGGCGTAGTCGATCAGGCTGTTATTTCTGTTTTTTCCAGAGACAAGATGAATGGCTAGGGCTAAAACGTAGGCATCCTGAATTATTTGAGAAAGCAGTTAAAATTGAAAAAGAATCAGGACAGGGCTATACATGGGTACAGGATCGAACTTTAGAACAAGTTATTGAACGAGCAGAAGAAAGAGAAAAAGAAGATAAAGTCAAGTGCTTGAAAAACAAACAAGCTAGTGTAAGATGGCAAGATAAAATTCGTTATGATGAAGATGATGATGATCCTGAAGATCAGGCTTGTGTGATTTGTAGTTTATAAAGTTTACTTAAATCAAAAAGGGGCTAATCAATGCAAAATAAAATTATTCCAGCTAATGCGGGAAAACTCCTCAATGCAGTAGCAAGCATCGGGTACGATGTAGAAGTTGCAATATGTGACTTAATAGATAATAGCTTTGATGCCAATGCAAAAAATGTACACCTATATGTAGATGAATTAATAGAAGATGGTGAAGCAACTAATCTTATCTCTAAATATATTATTGCTGATGATGGGATAGGTATGGATGGAAATGCATTGATCAATGCATTTACTTTAGGAAGTGATAGAAATTATGATGATGGTTCTCTAGGTAAGTTTGGTCTAGGTCTTAAGTCAGCTGGTTTGTCATTAGGTGACAAAATAATTATTATTACAAAGAAAAAGGATGAGGATAAACCCTTATGTGCAACACTTTCTTTACAAGATGTAGAAGATGCTGGTGAGTATCAAATATCAATTGGGGAAGCTAAAGAAGAATATTTAAACTTATGGGATGGCTACTCGGCTGAAATAGAACATGGGACGGTTCTGATTATTGATTCACTAAATGATGGTCAGTCGACCTCCACAAAATTCATAGACTACTTAACTCGCTATTGTGGGCAGGTTTATCATATGGCGATAGAAGATAACGATAGCCCAGTTCGCTTATACATAAATAACGATGAAATATCCCCAATTGATCCATTATTTATGGATGAAGCAACGAAAAATGGTGCATTATCTAATATTGAAGAATGGAATGGTAAAACAACACATCTACTGATAGAAGATACAGAGTTAAGTCTAGATAATGGTATTACTTGCACAATTGCGGCTACAAACCTAGTACACCCCCCAACATTTGAAATAGATGGTGAAGCCGAGAGGCAACAAGAACGAGAAAAATATCAAGTAACTCCTGATCCCTGGACTAAAAAACCAAGGCATGGTTTTTATATCTATCGTAACCGACGCATTATTGTGATGGCTGAGAGATTTCATGGCCTTGTACAGTCTGCTACACAGGCTTGGGCCTTTAGAGCTCGTTTAATGTTCGATGAATCTGCTGATAATATACTCGCATTAGATGTCAAAAAGCGACATATGAAACTTCCTAAAACAGCTAGGAATAATTTAAAAAATTTAGTTGCCGGCTATCAAAGTAAAAGTATTAATGCCTGGAAGTATAGGGGTAAAATTTATAGTGAATGGGTGGGCGAGGAAAAAGAGACTATCGCAAATCAAAGCGTTGCAAACACCCCCGTTGGTAATCTTGATTATGTACCAAACTCAACCATCACTAGTGAGGATGATAAAAAAGAAAGAAAAAAGCTTCAAAAAGATATTGAAAAAAAGAGTCTAGAATCAATACAAGATCGTGATCTTACCAAGGAAGCTTTGGAAGAGTTTGCCAATAAAAATTACTCCATAGTACCTTCTAATGGATTAAAAGGTAACGCTATGTGGTTACCTTATCCTTCCGTTGAATTAGGAAGAGCTGAAACAATTTTAAATAAACAACATTCATGGGTCGCTGATGCACTACAAGCAGCCGAAGGAAATCCTGAGGCTGCTATAATTTTATATCAACTTCTTGCCATTATATCTCGATCAGAAATGGAAGTAAGAGCAACACCTTGGCCTAATATTAGTCCTAAAATTATAGATAAAGTCTTTGATATTTTTAGAAGGAAGGTTAGCACTATTGGTGAAGATGTTGCTGATAGCTTAAACGAGGAGATTACGAACCTTAAAAATGGTGGAATGCGGGAAGACTGATAAATGACTAGCATCCAAAGATATGCGCCTATAGCCCATTTTAATGGTACTTTAACTCAGGAGGTAAGTATTACAGATAAGCTTCCGTGGCTTTATATTATTGCTTCATTAAAGCAAAAAATATTATATGTTGGGGAGACATTTGATGAAGCAGGAATAACAGGACGGTTATCTAGTCACTTTGGTCGCGCCATAAACAGTAACTTTAAACAATGTGCCTCAACTAATGCTGGTATTAGAAATATTCCTCCTCCTTATTTGGTAGTTGCTGCAAGAATGCCGTTTGATGATGACCATGCTCCGTTTAATGGGGAAAGTAAAAGGGTAAGGAAAGCATGTGAATCACTTTTACATGAAGTAATTACAACTAAATTCATACTACCTAAAAAATGGATAATTATTTCTAGTGCTTCATCAAGCCTTGAATTAAAAGAAGAAATGAAAAGCTCCTGTAATGAGATATTTGATAATTTTATGGCTAGTTATACTTTTCTTGAAAACCTATCATCTAAAATACTACCTTTTAATTTCGTTTTATTAGATAGAGTAGCAGAACAAGTGCCTAGTCCCCCGAATATTGGGGATATAATTGAAGATATTGAATTACAATTATTTGATTGGATGATTAAAGTTCTTCAAGATGATCATGGAGATAAGTGGTGGACAAAGGGAGTCAAAGAATCTATTCGTATAAAGTGTGCCTCAATTCAAGAAAGCGAGGGAGAGAGTGATAATGTACCAAGATGGGCATATCTTACTTTAATAGATATAAAGGCAATTATTGAAGCAAACTGGAATTTATTTTCTTCAGCTATGGAAGAAGTTTCAAGTTTTCAAGGAAAAGCAAAAGCAACAAGATGGATTGTTGAAATTAATGAGAAGAGAAAACTGTGGGCTCATCCTTTAAAACAAAGATTTGTAAGTATTGCCCCTAGTGATATTAATAAGATAAAGACTTACCAGGCAAAACTTAGAGAAGCAATTAAGAATGATGCATAAGCTCTCTTGTTGCTATTTGTAAATTGATATTGAGAAGTTGATGTATGGCCACTAGATTTAATTGAAAAGCGAAACAACCGTACCCCAGAGCTTGCACGTCACAAATAAACTTAACCGTAACCGTTCACGCCTAGTATCAAGAACTTAGCAATCAATGATTTACAATTTCAACCGTAAGTCTTTGATAAAACTTTTTTTGAGAGCCAAGTTGAATCAAATAGCTACGTAACTATTTGATTCTTTGCATGAACGCTTACAACTTAACCTAATCGCTGAGACTTTCCATTAATGCTGAAACCTCGAAATTCATGAGAAACTCAGTATAGGAGCCATCAAATATTTTCATTAAATAATCAGGAAGTTCAAGTTCCTCATTCTTGCCAGAGGCTTCGCTTGATTCAGAAATCTGAATTCCTTTGTTTTTGTTGATCATATAAAGGAAAAGTGTATGGAAGTAAACAGATGATAAGTATCGCCTTTTAGACAGATTGAGTTCATCCTCATTTCTAAGCTTTCCCATGTGGTTCTTTATAATGGTTGAGTCCATATTTATAAAAATACTTTCTAATTTATCCTCTTCAAGATATGGATACATTACCGTGTCATAATCAAAGTCGATATAATTAATATCACCCCATGATGTATTGTTATCTGTTTTTTCTTTATAGACTTCAACTAGCTTTGGCAATCCTAGCTGACTAGGCTGTTCTTCTTGCTGAGATTTATGATCCTGTTTTGTCTTCTTATCTAGGATTTTCACTATAAATATTTGTTCTAAATCAGCACCAGGTGATGTGAGTTTGGCTTTAACCGTAAACTGACTCCCAACTTTAGTTTCCTTACTAGGATTAATATTGACACGAATTGTCCCCTTGTTTGGACTTGATTTATTCACACTAAGTAAACCTTGAATATCTTTTGGTTCTCCGGGTTTATCACCGCCAGTAGTGTCATTCTTTTTGGGTTTAAGTATAGCTATTTGTAGTTCACCGTTTTCATCAGTGCGATCAAAGTATTGATCTTCAACGTCTGTTGAGAATTTGATGGTTTTATCACCATTTATAGGAATTTGTATAACAGGGATTGCGTCTTTTTTGCTCTTTGTATCAATCTTGAAACTGGTTGGAAAACGCTTTGGACTAAAAGGCTGCTCTTCTTTCCCCTGTGTTTGTGAAGGCATATTTTTTTGCTTCTTTTTGGATTTTGAGCCGCCTTTTTCTTTTAGATCAAATGTATGATTGATCAGCTTCATTAGATCACTATCAAAGGGGAGGTTTTCGCTAAAATCTTTTAATAAACTACTAGTAGAACCTGTATTTGCTGCAAGCTCCTGTTTCCTCTTATGGTATATTTCATCAAGCCTACCATTTTTCTTTTTCAAATAGCTGGAAAGTTTCTTCCTGAGCATAGCAGACTCTTCACCATTTTTGAGCCTGTCACGTGATGCCATAAACAACTCACTCCTGAAATCCATTTCAAGTTTTGTACAATCAACATGAATTAGGAGGTAATCTTTTAACAGGTTGAATTTTAAAGAACGTGTTACAAATTCAGATGTGTAGTTGCCATGTACTTGGCCATTTAAAGAGAAGATTACAGACATATTATTTTTAAAAAATTCTCTACGAATTGCAGCTTTGGACTCTTTAATACTTTTCCCTTCAATTCTGTGGTTAAAGACATAAACAGTCACTTTGTAAGTACCAATTTCTGAGTCCTGTATTTCTTCTGAGAATGTTTCGCTAATGTACTTATTATCATCAGAATCAAGACGATGCTTTAAACCAAACAAATCACGATGAAGGTTTCTGTCTTTTGGATACCTTTCTTCTGAGTCAATAGTGTAAACGGGTAGAGCGGGTTGAAATAAATACTCATTAATACTTTGGTTCAAGTCTCTTGAAATAACTGAACGAGAGCCGCTAGGAAGATTATAGGAATAAAGTTTTATAACCGTTCCAGTTGTGAAATTACGATGATAAAGTCCTAAATCTATACCTTCATCGGGGAGTTTAAAGCTTGGTATGTCGTTATTAACAGTTAGATATTCATACCATGTGTTTTTCTTAGTTTTCTTTTCAGCGTCGGATAAAGGATGCTTTCTAATAAGTGTAAAACCAAAGTCCCCTGTGCCATCAAAGCGTCTTGAGGCCATCAGTTGATAACGCTGTTTTCCACAAAAGACAATTGCGCCCGACCCACCCATATTATATTTTCCTTGTACAAAATGAATTTCGTTTTTGTTTCCTCGTAACAAAGAAAGAAATGTATCACTAAAATCTTTTGGATGTTGTCCTTCACCATTGTCATAAATAATCAACGATGTATCTTTATTTCTATCTTTGTATGAGCCATCAGCAAGTATTTGAATATCTTCAGCTTGAAGCTGTCTATTTTTGGATAAATCCCAATTTGGTGAATTAGAAAAGTAACTTATAATAGCCTCGTCTACACTTTGAGGTGCTTTTGCTGATTTTGGGTCAAATCCCGCTTCAAGACACTTCTTCATCAAGATGGCATCAATAGAATTTGTTAGTTTTTCCACTAGTGCTGGAATAGCAGATGCTTGCTGATTTTCTATTACACCAAAGAAGCTTTCATTATCTCCATATGGATGCCAATCAATACTAGAGTCTTCTGAATACTGCTCTAATACATAACTAACTTCACTTTCTTTTGAGGAACGAAATAATTTGTCAAACAGATTTTTTGTATCCATATTTAACCCTCTTTCAATAATAATAGATCGAAAGCTGTAGATGCCCTTATGATTGGATTTTCTACTAGCCCATGCAGAATTTGTTTTATATTAGCACTTTATGAAAATGCTCTGCTAGTTTTATTATCACTAGAACGTGATTAGATTCACTATTTGATTAAACGAAAGGCTGCTTATTCGTTAGTGGCACAGGCTCAAACTTTCCAGAATAATCAAAGAAATCAATATCAAGCTCTCTGAGTTTGATTTTCACTCTTTCAAGTAGCAAAGGTTCATTCTTACTCCAATCGTCATAGCGCATCAGGCTAACCTTGCCTGATGTAATATGTGCTTTAAGAAGCTGGAAGTCGTCAATATCACCATAGAGCTGAGTTGCACAAGCTACATAGATGCGAAGCTCTGAAGGGAGGTCTCCTAAATGGCTTTTATGGAAGGCAAAGCTATGACCTTCTTCCATATGACCACAGCCCAGAGTTTTAAATGCAGCCTTACAAGCAGCTTCAATAATAGTTGGGTTGCCAACAGAGAATAGTAGCTCACGAGACTCTTCAAGAGCCTTTTGATAGGTTGGAAAGAATGCCTTAATATCGCGCTTTAAACTCTCTGGCATTTTTGTTTGTGGCTTGCGTCGTTCAAACATGCTCAATGCAAAATAAATCAGAAGATCCTCTCTGCGTCTTTCATTAGCCTCTTGGTAAACAGCTTCACCGAAATGCTTGAGCAGTGCTTTATGAGCTTTATTATGTGAGCCACAAAGTCGCCTGATCTGATCAGAAAACTCAAACTCGTTATTGGCAGGTATACGGCCTAATTCTAGTGTTGTTTCCCAGTAGTCAGTAAATAGCTCAATATTTTTGTCTATAACATCTTTTCTGATTTTCTTGGGTTTAAGTGCTAGTTGTCGCTGAGTTTTTTGTTTCCAGTCACGCTTTATATGCTGGCGTTCTGAAAGAAATAGTTGTTCTTCTAGTTTGTCTTTAAAAACAAGGAAAATTCCCTGGCCTACTGCGATAGCTGTTTCATCGAGCGCAGACTCAATGTAATAACGGATTTCACTTTGAGAGTAATATTTTTGGAAGGTATTTCTGCTAGTAATAATGCCGTCTTTGTAGGGTTTGAACTGACTGATGACGCTTTCACCTGCTACCATAACGGCAATGACGAGAGCTTTATCTGCATGTTTCCATGCGTTAGTTAGTGTTTCTGTACGTTCCTGTCGGTCTTCTATGACATTTAATACAAAACCAAGATTAACAATGTCTCGGTTTGAATATTTCTCATCGGGTCGGTGAACGGGATCCCAACCTGTTACGTCAATACCGTGAGCTTCTAGCTCTCTGACATCATCGCCTTTACCGCATCCGTAATCGAGAATACCGTATTCACCATTTAAGTAGTTATGTCGTGCAAGCACCTGCATAGGTTGTGATAACTGATTACGGTTTATAGCGGTTTTATGGCGTTCGACTTCACCCTTAAAATCTGAAGGTTGAGAGGGTGGAATAGGTTTGTCAGTAAGAGGTTTGAGCCTACCCTTCTTATCCAGATAGTACCCTTTAGACTTGATGAGCTTCTCCCAATTCTTTTTAAATCCAATACGGTTTGTTTTTTCATAAAGACCGATGGCTTCACCTTCGATTGTGATTTCCTTGAATAAGGGGGCTAAGGGAAAAGATTCACTAACAAATGTTTCTTTGCGGTGCAAGATAGGAGGGTTTTCAGACTTTGAATAATCTGATTTTCTAGCACTTTGTTTTTCAAGATCAACAAGCTGGCTAAGGTTTAACGGGGGATAGCTGTTTGTTTCAAAATCAGGGTAGTTGAGATAGGCTATTTTAAAATCTTTCTTGTAAAATTTGAGAATATTCCAGCTATTTTTTTTTATTTTGAACTGATCACTGGTGTTTAATGCTAGTTTTGCTAAGTTCTCAGGTAACTCACTCAGCCTGCTTTCATGTACATATATTGAGTCTGGTAATTTCTTACCTATTTTTAATCCTTTAACAATATCTCTATATTCTGAAAATTCCATGCTTGTATTCTAGGGCATCAAGATGAGTTTGTTCAAGCAAGAGTAGCTTATGTGCATAGACCCAAGTGATTATAGTTTCATAGAATTTGATAAACTCCATCGTGCATGCCAAGTGCTGAATAGTTTACAAGAAGGAGGCACCGCTCATGAATCTTCATAGTCAAGCTCGTACCACCCCGAAAATACGGGAAGAAATCAAAGCCAGTAAAGGCAAGATGACGATGAATGAAGCTGCTCAGTTCGTAGAAAAATCATCTTTGCAATAACAAGTGACTGAAATTGATGATAAAATATCAAGGTTAACAAATGCTGAAAGTATAAATCCTAAAGATATTGCAATTATTATCATGGGAAAGTTCCATGAGGCGAAATCTCTTTTGGAAAATACCAAAAATACCAAAAATACCAAAAATACCAAAAATACCAAAAATACCAAAAATACCAAAAATACCAAAAATACCAAAAATACCAAAAATACCAAAAATACCAAAAATACCAAAAATACCAAAAATAGCTATTTGTGGACTTACCAAGAATTTTCTCCCATTTCTAAGGTTTTAGTTGAAACAGCTAAAAGATTTAAAGGATTAGAAGCACGTATTATTTTTCTTTGGATAACTGATAAAGAAGCTATGGAAGAAAAACTTCTTTATGTTTCTATATCACGAGCACGATTTAGATTATGGGTTGTAGGAAATCAGTATATCGAGACCATTAGATAATGCGCCGCTTTGGATATTGGCTAGTAACAACAATTCCATTTTCTCTTCAGGTAAATGATCTGTTTGCTACACAGTAGCGGTTAATTCTTATAAATTGTAGCTGGATTTATGCTGCCTTAGTCACCATAAAATCCACATGCACTGCATCATAAGGAAATTCAACCTTACCTTGAGTTGTTTTCTGCAAGACACCACATGACAACAAAACTTGAATATCAGAATGTACTGCGCGAACATCCCGTTCAGTTCGACGAGAGACTTCGCGTATAGCTAAAGGTCCAGCGCCGGTCATGTTCTTGATGATATCCCAACGCTTTGGTGTTAATGCTTTCCATAGGGCTTCTAGTGTCGGAAAAGTAATAAACGCACCCTGAGCTTCGCCTTCAAAGGCTGAAAGTAATCGCTGTTTTGTCTTATCCAGCGTGGATACTTCAATTGTTACTGTGTTCATTATCCTGCCTCCATTGTTCTATATCCAATAAAAAATCATCCACCAATTGTGTCGGAGTCGTAAACACATAAGACACTTCATCTTTGCCTAAATGCTTATGATCTCCTTTACCTGACTCATTGTCGTATCGTAGTACACAAACTTCATCAACCACATAAGCTAAACGGTATTTAAAATCATGAAGACTGCCTTTCACAGACTGTGGCACTTGCCAAACTACCATTTCCATAAAACTTGATGGCGTTACCGAACGACGCTCTTTTAACAGTAATTTAGCTTTCATGTTGCTCAGTCTAGCAACGCCCTAATTTATTGTAAACATGAAACCTATGAACGTCCTGTCATTAAAGAAAAAACCCAACAAAATACCATTCTATATGAGTTTATCAAGCAAATGCGTTTAGCTTCCGCAATACATGGGTATTCAAAAGGTAAAATTTCACAGGAAAAAGCAGCATTGATTGCTGAAATGGGTCGTGTGGACTTCCTTGGTGCTTTAGCAAAAGAGGGGGTTGAGGTTTTCTCTGTTGACATGAACCAACTAAAACAGGAACTGGAGAATGGCTAAACAGGCTATCGTCAATAGCTCATTGTTGATATTTCTTTCTTAGGGGAAGAAAAGTATGTCAAGGTGCCTTCACTCCTTCAATTTCTTGGGCAGCCGTATCAAAGGTGTAAATGGCTTCTAAATCCACTTGATTTTGTTCTGCGATATACTTAGCTTTATTGATAATCAGAGTATCTGAAAAATCAGCCTGTCGATAATCATTCAATGCACGCCAGATAGTTTGTCCATCCTCAAAAATAATATTGGGTTCTTCAAATAAGGCATTAATAACGGCCAATGTTTCCTCTTTGGATATACGATACTTTCTGCCTTGTAATATCCACAGTGTTTCAACTAAGACAACATCACTTACAAGTACGAAGCTAGAGTCAGTAATAAGTGCTTCTGCTTTTGCTGATTGTTTTTCATCATCCCACAGCAGATAACGGAGTAAGACATTAGTATCAATGGCAATCATCTGTTTATCTAAGCTCTATACTGCTTTGCAAAGATGCCTGATCACTGACTGAAGCATCTCCTTTAATGTGCTTTAGTAATCCTTTTGCTGCGTTAGAGACTTGTTTGATGATGGTAATGTGTCCTTCATAAACAAAGCTCATGTATTCATCACCTGGTTGTAGGTTAAGTTGTTTGCATTGCTGTATAGGTAAGGTGATTTGTCGTTTAGAACTGATTTTAGGTATATTACTCTCCTCGTGATCCAATAGAACACTAGTGTATCTTTACTTAATGGAAATAGTAAAGACATGGTTTTTAAGAAGGTAAATACAATAACGGTTTAAAAGGGGGCTTTATTCAGAAGCGGCACAGGCTCAAGCTTCCCAGAATAATCAAAGAAATCAATATCACCATAGAGCTGGGTTGCTAACAGAGAATAGTAACCTTTAGCAGAAAACGTAGTAGATTCGGAGTGAATGCTCTTTCGAACGAAAATGGGTGGGGGGAGAGTTTTACGAACTTTCAATAGGACAAGAATATAAGTTCTGCTAGTGTACTAGAGAATCCTTCACAGAATGTAAAAGGGGCATTTTATGCGCGATGATATAGTACTTAAGGCCTTATTCTTTATTGAGCAAGTGGCATTATTTTTTATTTTGTTAGCCACGCTATATGCTTTCGGTGAGGAAATCATGTTAATCATAAAAAACCGTCATGTGTCATTAAGTGATTTGCTTTTGCTCTTCATCTATATGGAAGTTATTGCAATGATCGGGATTTACTACGAAGACCATGCTTTACCTATTCGCTATCCTATCTATATCGCCATTATCGCATTGGCACGATTCCTTATTTTGGATTCCAAAGATCTCTCTTGGTATGCAATGATGGGGGTTGGGGCAACGATCCTGATTTTAACCATAGCAATTTTTGTTCATCGCTATGGATCGATAAAACTACCTTACAAAAGTAGACGCAGTTCCATCAAAAGTGATCCGGATTAGGGATACGCCTCGCCAACGTATTGAAAATAATCATCAGTTTTCTTGATTTTTCGTATAAATGAACCATTCTTAAATAATGTTTAATCCACTGAATCACTGGTTATCTCGAGCTGGAAAAGCAAGCACCGCCATTTCTGATGAAGCATGGGATGCGGTTTTTCCAGAAAATCCTATGTTTGCCTATTTATCACAGCGTGATGAATACCGTTTACGTGACCTGGCAGAGAAATGTCTCGGGCGTATTCCTGTCGTGGCAGGTAAAGAGATGCAGGTTACGGAGTACATCAAGCTGACGATTGCTGCACAAATGGCTTTGCCTATCTTAAATTTAGGGGTGGATCACTATCATGATGTGAAAGAAATCGTGGTTTATCCTGATTTGTTCTTAAGTTACTGGCAGTCTACCGATCGCGCAGGCGTGGTACATAATCGCCGACGTGTGTTGAGTGGTGAGTCTTGGCAGCGTGGCCCGGTAATATTGTCATGGGCACATTCTCATCCTGAGAAAGAAGTGCTTTCCTATCCTTCGAATGTTGTGATTCATGAGTTTGCTCACAAACTGGATCAACTCAATGGCAGCATGAATGGCATGCCAGCCTTGCACCGTGATATGGATATTCCAGCATGGACACACATTATGTCTCAGGCATTCAATCGCTTGAATGCTGAATGCAAAGATCAACAAGCACAGGAATTTGATCCTTATGCGGCGACTAAACCTGCTGAGTTTTTTGCGGTGAGTAGTGAATATTTCTTTTTGGCACCTCAGATTCTTTTCGATTTTTCACCTGACGTTTATGCGCAGCTTTCACTTTATTATCGGCAAGACCCGTTGATTTATTACATGGATCAATCCTTGCCGGATCATATTGTTAAGATGGATGGTGATCCCCATTTGCTAGCCTAAATCTTCTATGATGGCCGGGCTGTTTGCTGCATTGGAGCTAAAAGCTAGTTGTTATGATAGTGATCAAGTGTGATGCTGCCATTTGATATACAATAAGAAGCAGGCTTTATCTAAGCGATAATTCGCTATTCTATAATTAAATCATTATCATCAAGTTTGTTTTCACTAGCAGGGGGGTTAGTGTCGAATGTCTCTTTCTAAAAAAATCATCATCCTTATATTTTTACTGTGTTTAATTGTTTTTGCGCTCATTTTTTCACTGAAGAATTCACAAAAGCCACTGAATAATCAGCGTAATAGTGCAGAGCTTGGTTTACAGCAAGTGGAGTGTTGGTTGCCCTTGAAAGAAGGTTGGCCAAGACTGGATTGTTATCGGATGTATGTGCCTGAAGATCATGAGAAAGCTAATAGTCGTATTATTCATTTTCCTGTCATGGTTTTCCATACAGAGTCTGCAAAACCACATCGCGCACCAGTACTACATCTAGGCGGTGGAGGTCCTGGTGGTGGAATGTATCTGGATAATGCTTATTCGGTGCAGAGCATTATTAATGATCATGATGATATCTCTCTCAAACAAGGGCGTGATTTAGTGGTGATCGATCCACGAGGAGCTGGGCTGTCAGAGCCTTTGTTGAATTGCGGACGATTTGTTGATAGTGAAATTGAGCGTTTGCAAAAAGATCTTAGCTTGAAAGAGGAGTTGTTTTTACAAGATCAGGATTATGTGGGGTGTATTCAAGATTCCGCTAAACGTAATATTGATTTGACAGCCTATAACAGTATTTCCGTCATTCAGGATATGGAGCTATTGCGTAAGGCGTTGGATAAGCAGCAGTGGGTGTTAATCGGCGTTTCTTATGGCGCTGTGTATGCGCAGTTGCTCGCCAATAAATATCCTGATGTTGTGCAGTCGATGGTCTTGGATAGTGCTGCTTTTCCTGATTTGAAGTTGCAGCATGAATTTCTGGCACGTTTATTATCGCCCTATGAAGCGCTTTATGATTATTGTGATCGATCACTATTTTGTCGTGAGGGAATGCCAAATGTTAAAGAGCGGCTCTGGAATATTGTTGAAAAACTGGATAAAAAACCGCATCAAATCCCATTGGTGTATCAGGATCAAGGTGAAGAGAAGAGTTTGGAACTGGTCTTAAACGGGCATCGATTTATAGCTATTTTAGCGTATGCGGTGTATTACGGTGAGAAAATTTATGAAGATCTTCCCGACATTATCACGACATTGGAAGAAGATAAGCCACGTATAGATTTTAGTTTTAATCGCTATGCCACAAACTATGTTGATTTTATGGTGGATCGGGGGTTTGCAGATCTGAGCATGTTTAGTCACTATTGCTATGATGATAAATCGTTTGTCGATATTGATTATATTAAACAGCAACTGCAGAATTTGCCCAATCAGCTACTGAGAGATGCGGCGGCTTATTTGGTCGACAATCATGAATCATGCGAGTTGTTGGCTGAACGTACTGTCGATCCATTGGTGAATAGTGTGCTCAAAACGGATATTCCGACCTTATTTCTACAAGGTGAATTGGATATTGTTACGCCTCCTAAAGATGCACAGTCTCATTTAGCAAACTTCACACAGGGTCATTTAGTAATGGTTGAATATTCTCATAGTGTCTTGCAAGTGGCCCCTTGTGCTGAGTTAATGGCGGCAAAGTTTGTTAACGATCCGTCTATCTCAGGTGCTAGCCTGACTTGTGAGCGCTAAAGGGTCTTTGTCATCAGGGAAAACCTGAATTGAAAGTTGTGTGCTTTGCGTTAGGATTGACACCATTTAAATCAGAAAACGGCTCGCTTAAGGTCAACTTAAGTGCCTTGTTTGGGGGTTTGAGTCGTCGCGACATAAAGGATACTTTCAATGAAAAACCATCTCGTATTATCAATGGCTATTGCTTTCTCACTTACGGCTTGCGGAGGGGATAAAAGTGCAGAGCTACAGGAAAAGGCAGCTGCTCCGGTAGCGCAAGCGGCTATAGATACCAGTGATCCTAAAGTCTATCACCAAGATATACTGGGAAAGTATGTTCCTCAGAAAGTGGCTGATCGTGTCTATGTCATCCATGGCCCTACTGAGATGCCAACCCCTGAGAATGCAGGTTTTATGAATAATCCAGGGTTTATTATTGGTTCTGAGAGTGTTGTGGTTATTGACCCTGGTTCTAGTGGTCAAGCTGGACGTTCGGTTGTTCAGCGAATAAAAGAGCTCACTGATAAGCCGATTACTCACGTTTTTGTAACGCATATTCATGGTGATCATTGGTTGGGTAATCAGGGGATCAAAGAAGCTTTTCCTGAAGCTAAATTCTATGCACACCCGAAAATGATCGAGATGGCGAATGAAGGTGAGGCTGAATCATGGGTTAAGCTGATGATGACGCTAACAGATAATAAAACGGCTGGAACTGAAGCAGTGATACCTGATCAGGTGTTAGCGCATGTCGAAGAACTCAATATAGGTGATATTACTATTCGTGCGCATTTTACGGAGCATGCTCATACGGTAACCGATGTGATGTTTGAGGTTGTTGAAGATAAGGTTCTGTTTACTGGAGATAATATTACTTATAAACGCATTCCCCGGATGACGGATGGTAACTTCAAGGGCAATATTGCCGCAGCGAACTATGGTTTAGAGATGCCAATTGATGTTGTTGTGCCTGGACACGGCCCTACGGGGGGAAAAGAGGTGTTGACGGCTTACAGAGATTATCTTGCGACTGTATATGAGTCAGCAGAAGTTATGATGGAAGAGGGTTTGGAGGCTTTTGAAATGAAAGATGCTATTGTTGAAAAGTTAGCTGAATATAAAGAGTGGCCTGGAATGATGGATGAGGTAGGCAAGCACATCAGCCTGGCTGTTACTGAGTTGGAAGAGGCTAGTTTCTAGCGGATAAGAAAGGCAAGCTCGGTGTGGGGTACACAGAGCTTGCCGTGCCATTTTTAGTTAAGGCTTTTCGTTAATGATGAGCCTGATTGACAAGGTTTAATACTGTACGGTGTTCAATCCGGTAGAAAACACGATTTGCTTCTTTTCTTGAGGTCAACACCCCTTTATCGCGCATGACGCTTAGGTGTTGTGAAATATTGCTTTGAGATGTGCCTACGGCAGTGACAAGATCCTGCACGCTAGATTCATCCGTGCCTAACTGACACAAAATCTGTAGACGCAGAGGATGGGAAATCGCTTTCAATGTTTGCGACGTATCATCTAGATCAGTGTTTGCGAGTAGACCCTTACTAAATTGGCAATCTGTATTGAAATGTGACATCACGATCTCTCAGATACATAGTTATTTGAGTATATTACAATACACTGATATAGTGATATTCGCTACATAAAAAGATTAATGGTTAGTTTTAATTTTACTTATGAGCTTAATACTTATACGTTTTTTGGGCGAGAGAAACGTAGTTATCTGCTGAATATTTGATGTATTCAAGTTCTTTTTTAGTCAGTTCTCGTACTTTTTTAACAGGGTTGCCCACCCAAAGGTAACTACTTTCCAGCGTCTTATTGGGAGGAACAAGGCTTCCTGCACCAATAATGGTGTTTGAGTGGATGGTTGCGTTATCCATCACAATACTGCCCATGCCGATCAAGCAATTGTCATGAATAGTGCAGGCATGAAGTAGTGCTTTGTGCCCAACGGTAATATTATTGCCAATAATAAGAGGAATGCCATTGGGAGTGGTTCGACTACTGGCGTGCGTAACATGTAGCACACAGCTATCTTGAATATTCGTGTTCTCGCCAATGGTTATGGCTTGCACATCACCACGTAAGACACTCATGGGCCATATGGAACTGTTTTCACCTAATGTCACTTGACCAATGAGAAGGGCCGTATCGTCGATATAGGCGTTGTCGGATAGATTTGGTGTATGTTCCGCGAAGGGACGAATCATAATGATGTCTTTTTCAGAGTAATTTCAACAAGAGTATCTTGCTTGAGCGCAGATGTCTTGGCTAATTCTGCAATACTTTTTTGCAGAGTAGGATGTGTGACATTGGGGGCTATTTCCGCTAAAGGGAAGAGTACAAAGGGGTAATGCACAATTTCATCTCTAGGCACATCCATTTGTGGATGCAGGTTTTCCTGATCGTAGAGTAATAAATCAATATCTAATGTTCGTGAGCTAAATTTTTTGCTTTTGCGGTCGCGAGCGCGAGCGTGTTGATCTTCAATAGCTTTAAGGTGTTTATCTAAGGCTTGCGGCGATAACTTTGTTGTATGTTTGGCGGCAAGATTAAAAAACGGGCTGCCATCAAAGCCTTCTGCTGGTGTTTCATAGATTTTGGAAAAGACAACATCAGGGAAGTCTGCTTGTAGTTGTTGCAGACAAGAATGAATATTTTTATGGCGATTGATATTGCTACCAATGCTTAAATACACTTCAGCCATGTCGGTCTTCTCGGCTACGCTCTATTTGTACGCCAACTTCATCAGAGTTAGTGACCGCAGAGGGCTTTCCAAGGGTTACTTTTACCCACGGTAATTGCATATCGTTTAATAAGGTCATGGCAATGGTTTCTGCCAATGTTTCCACTAATTGAAATTCACTTTGTTCAACCAGTGTTGCGACCTTTTTGGCTGCTTCTTTGTAGTTAAGGGTATGTTTAATGTCATCAGAAGCTGCTGGAATACGATTATCCCAGCCCATTTCCAGATCAATTCGCACTTGTTGACGGATGCGTCGTTCCCACGCATATATGCCAATCAACGCTTTTACGCGGAGGTTTTTAACATAGACAATATCCATCTATTGCTGACTCAGTGCGCTTGAAGCTGAAAGTTCGCGGGCTAGTTTGATGGCTTCAACCAAACTTCCTTTGTCGGCTTTTCCTGATCCAGCTAAATCAAGTGCTGTGCCATGATCCACAGATGTGCGAATGATTGGCAGACCTAACGTGATATTAATCGCTTTGCCAAACCCTTTATACTTCAGCACAGGCAGTCCCTGGTCGTGATACATCGCTAATACGGCATCGGCATGATCAAGATATCGGGGGGTAAAAAGAGTATCTGCTGGTAGTGCGCCTGTAAGATGCATGCCTTGAGTATTTAAGGTGTCTAAGACCGGTTGAATCGTATCAATTTCTTCATGGCCCAAATAACCCCCTTCACCAGCGTGTGGATTCAGTCCGCATACCAGAATATGTGGGTTTTGGATGCCGAAGGTGTTTTGTAAATCATGATGAATAATACGCAGAACCTGAGTGAGTGATTCTTGAGTGATGGCATCACTGACGTCTTTTAAGGGCAAGTGTGTTGTGGCTAAGCAGACACGCAAGCCTTCTGTCGCTAACATCATGACAGGTAGTGGGGCTTGGGTTAGTTCCGCCAAGTATTCGGTGTGCCCGCTGAATTCAAGCCCCGCATCATTGATTATGCCTTTGTGGAGTGGCGCTGTGACCATTGCGGAGAATTCACCACTTTGACAGCCTGCTGTTGCTCTATCAAGTAATGCCAGTACATGAGCAGAATTCTCGACATCTAATTCGCCAGCAAGGACTGCATTCTTCGTTGGAATATGTTCAACGATGAGTTGGCATTGCTTGATTTCCTGACGGGTATGCGCTTGGTATTCAAGAATCTCAAGTTGCAATTGAAGTTGTTGGGCACGTTCCTTTAGTAGTGTGGCATCCGATAAGACGACAATATCACTCAGGCTGTACTGTTGTGATAATTGAATGATTAGATCCGGGCCTATTCCGGCGGGATCTCCTGTGGTGAGAGCAATAGGCATCTTATAATTTTACTCGATACTCAATGTGTGCGTTGTCACGCAATTCTTTTAGCCAATTTTTATACGCGCCCGCTTTATCTGTACTGTTTGATAAGACTTGTCGAGCTTGTGCTTGCAGGATAGCTTGTGCATTCGCTATGCCATCACGACGATCGAGCACTTCGAGAATATGCCAGCCAAACTTGGTTTTAAAGGCTTCGCTGAGTGTCTTTTCTTGAATAGTCGTCATGGTTTGTGCAAACTCAGGTACATAACTTTCGGCCGATGACCAACCTAACTCTCCTCCTTGTGAGCCTGATCCTGGGTCGTCTGAGAATTGATTTGCCATAACGTTGAATGCTGTACCTGCAAGAATTTTGCTTCTGATATCAGTGATTTTCCGCAAGGCTTGTTCAGAGGTGGTCTTTTCATCGACTTTAATCAAAATATGACGTACCAGCATTTCTTGAGGAGTTTTGACAACAGCTTCTCCTGTTTTACTAATCAGCTGTAGAATATGAAAGCCTGCTGTGTCATGAATTACCGAAGAAATTTGTCCAGCTTCCAGTTGTGCAAGTTGTACGATAAGTGCTTTTGAGGGGGAGTTCTGGGCATTGGCCGTATGTTTTTTGACTCCACTTATGCTTGATATCGCCGTACCATCGATGATTTTGTTGCGAAGTGTATGCGCTTTTTCTTTAATCTTGCGTAATTCTGGGAGTTCGGTGTTTGCAGGAGCAGGAATGAGCAGATCATAGTATTGATAGCTGCGGTTGGTTATCAGAACCTTGGATGAGTTAGCGATGACATCATTGATGGCTGCATCTGATGCGCTGCTACTTTGTTGTTGGTGTTGCTTTTTTAATTCATTAATAAGGATTTGGGTGCGTATGCGTTCTCGAAAAGCTAAATAATCGATATTTTCATTCGCCAGAGCCTCTTTAAATTGGGTGGCATTGAGCTTATTTCTTTCGGCAATTTTTGCTAATGCTTTATTAACGGTGAAGTCATCAATACTTAGGCCTAGCTGTTTGGCGCGCTGAGTCTGTAGTTTTGTCATGACTAAGCTATCAACAGCCTCCTTGACCACTTCTTTTTGTGATTTATCCGCAAAGTCAGGCAAGCCCTTAAGTTGTTTGGCAAGTTCATTAACCTCGCTGGCTAAGATAACGTCATTATTTACCACTGCTGCGATAGTATCTAAGGGGTTAGCATTGCTCTGCGTGCTTAGTAGTAATGCTAAAAAACCTGTGACTAGGATGTTCGCTGTCTTTTGCATGATTGTCTTTCTTGAGAGATTAATCTTCATATCCATATATCTGTTCTTTGAGGAAGCTTTCAGCACCTGTGCCGATATTCCCGAGACCTTTGAGTTCGAATTCAATGAAAGTAGCATTGTCATAGGTGATGTTATCAGAGGTAAGATAACGTCTGCCTACAATACGCGTCTTCCAGCAACAGCTACTATATTCTATACCAGCCAAGACTTCTAAATTGCGGTCATTTTTCAAGTCTCTTTCATAGTTGCCAATCAGTGCCCACTCATCATTGACAGGTGTTGAGAAGGAAAGTTGCGCTTGCTCAAACTCTTCGTCCAAGTTGCGATAAACAAGGTTGACAACACGGTCTTTAGGGTCTTTGTAATGTAGGCGTGTTTCATTCAATGACACTTCTTTGGTATCCGTATCCCAATAGGTGCTTGAAATAAAACGTGTGCGT
Organism: uncultured Thiotrichaceae bacterium; assembly: GCA_902727985.1. GTDB lineage: Bacteria > Pseudomonadota > Gammaproteobacteria > Thiotrichales > Thiotrichaceae > HyVt-477. The sequence continues at coordinate 25,270 of CACVAY010000129.1, forward strand.
TTACCAATTTCAGAGGAAAGTTCTAACGCGAGTTCGGAACTACTAGTGGTGTCTGTTGCAAAACCGGGTAGCGTGACACGTCTATCATCGAAGTAGAATATTTGACCGATGCTGGCGGTTAACTTTTCACGACCATCTTTGGTGTCGATTAGTCGGCTGGTGAGGGCTGTTGTTAATTGATTTGTATCGCCAATGCGGTCTTTACCCGTAAAGCGGTTTTTCGCGAACAGCTGGGTCGAGGTGCCAAAACTGGTGGCTGCGGAATCGAATACGGGGATATCTGACTGGTCTTTGTAAGGTGTGTAAGTGTAGAGAAGGCGTGGCTCTAAGGTCTGAATAACATCCTTTTCGGGTATGTTACGCTCGAAGAATACGCCAGCATCAATGCTTGCAGTAGGTAAGGTTCTGCTAGGGGAATCATTGTCAGAAGTTGTGTTGTTATCCAGCGAGTACATGGTGTGCCTTAACTCTAAGGAGGGTTCAACATACCAGCTAGCATCGCCAAAGCGTTTTGAACTAAGAGCATTGATATCTAAACGTAAGCCTGTTACCGCATCAGTACTGTGAAAATTCACGAGTTCTGTTTCAAAACGGTTTTGAGTATTGTAGAAACCTTTTTCCGGAGCATATCGAAAGCTTAACTCGGGTAATCGAGAGTAGGGGGGAGAGCTACTATCAAGAATTTGATAATCTTGCAAAGCGGTCGCAAATGTCCAATCATCTTGTGTTCGACTAATTTTCAAGGTTCTTTCGAGTGATACGGTGCTTGAGTTTAGCAAAGAATCTCCAAGGTCATCAAAGTAGTCATCGTCCGAGACATTGGTTGCATCAATGGTTAATTCTGTATTGTGAGCGAGTTTTGCGTGGTGTTTGATGCTAGTGAGTACTCGGTCTTTATCATCGTAGTTATTGTCACTAGGAAGCATATCGAGTCTGTATACACCCTCATTCCTTTTGTCTAGATAACGAAATTCCGAATCTACTTTGAGTCCTCTTTGAGTGAGAATGTTAGGGGTTAGTGTGAGGTCGTAATTCGATGCAAGGTTGAAATAGTAAGGTAGGCTGATGCTTGTACCTGATTGCGCAGTAATGCCAATTCTTGGTACGAGAAAACCACTTTTACGTTGATTGTTTAGCGGGAAATCAAAGTAGGGCGAATAAAATATAGGGGTGTTGCCAACTCTGAGGCTCACATTTCTCGCAGTGCCAATTTGTTTGGTATGATCAAGTGTTATGTCTTCAGCTTTAATGTGCCAGCTTTTCTGGTTGGCAGGACAGGTTGAGAAGGTTGCATCTTCTAAGGTGGTTTTTTCCTTCGCATCCTGTGTTATGCGTTTGCTTGCACCATTTCCATCGCCATTCTTCAATTGATAACTCGTATCGAGAATGATTGCCTTATCGGTCGATAACTGTAATTCGAGGGATTGGCTATTAATTTGTAGTGTGGGTGTTTGTAATGTGATGTTGTTTTTTGCATCAACCGTTTGTGTTTTTCGGTTGAAAGTTGCTTCGCCCGCGCTTAGAAAGGTTTGGTTCTGCTGAATCGTAATATTGCCTTTCAGAACAGATGTGCCAGTTTGAGATATTTTTCCTTCATCAGCTTCCAGGTATATGGCTCCGGGAGTTGGATTGGCAATGCCGGGAACGATAGTGTTCGTATTGACCGCGCAGCTATTTGACCATTGCCCCTCTGCCAAAGCAGGATTGATGCAGAGTACTGAGGTTGCCAAGAAGGTGAAGAATGTTTGTTTTGAATGATTCAAGTGGGTATTTGAGTAAAGTCGCCAGTGTGTAGAATAGCAGAAACGTACCGCTGTTATTTTTATGATTTGCACAAAATCTCTCCAAAGACAATGAGGCTAATGGAGAGAGATTGTCACTAGTATGCTCTACAAGATGCCTTGTAAGGTTTATTTCCAATTCCCCAGCGATATTCTAACGGGGCATGCGGGTCAGAAATAACTTTGTTTTTTTCCAAGTTAATGCGCAGGTCTCGGAGAGACATGTAATAACTCTCCCCTAAACTCATTTGCACCATACAAAAATCATTAGTCATTTTTGTTTCTCTTGGTGGTGGTGGTTTAGAGCGAAAAATGGTTGCGGCCATAACCTGTGGCATTGAGTTTGAGTCTTTTTTCCACGTACTATCCAAGTGTATTTTCACTGAGCTGAAGAATGCACGAAGGCGTTTGTCACGGGAAGGTGTAGAATAGTTATCGTATTCTGTTCTGGTCATGCATTGACGGCCTTTTTTACGAATTTCCTGTAAATGCCACAGGGCATCATAAACATAAACACTTCGATCGTTTGCATACATGCAAAGGGCAATTAAAAGTCGCATTGTTTTTTCTGGTACAAGCTCAGGACGTTTCCCAAGGCGGCGAGAAATAACATCAGTAAATGCGACATAATTGTATTTTACATCCCTGGCAATCTTGTATTGTTCTTCATTGTAGCCAGGTTGAGCCTGTCTTGATTTGCGAATATTTTGTGGCTGGATGAAGCGGCGATAGCCATCACTTTTCCCCTTATAGTCTTCTGGAACATAAAACGGGAAAGATGCAATGCGTGATAGAAAGCGTGGGGCTTTAGGGGTTGTTGATGCCATTACCTCAGCAACTCCCGTTTCAGTAATATTAACGATTTGGTATGAATGGACGCCAGGCGCAACATAGACATCACCGGGTTTTAAATCATGCAAGGCAATCGGGTAAGTATCATGGCGTAAGGTTTTTGTGCTTGTTGTATCAGAGACGTAGTCCATGAATTTACGCATGCGTTTGTCTTCAGGAAGTTTGTCCCATGTACGCATTTTGTTAGTGATTAGTTTGCCACGTTTATGAGCATTATTGATGACAAACGGTAATTTGTGTTCATAGGAAAAAATCAGGCGCATTAAGTAAACTGCATCTGCGCAGTCGTGTTCTAGTTTGTAATAAAGGGGTTTCTTATCATCCATAAAGAACTCTTCAGTCCAATTGGCTTTAACCCATTCTTGGTATTTCTTCTCCCAGTTTCTGTCCCATTTGTTAGTGTCCTTCCAAACAGCAGCTGTTGATGTTCCTGATACAATAAAGAAAAGGAGAGTTGCTAGAATCCTGAAAATCATTCTGAGCCCTTATGGTAATAGTTTGAGTAATGATTAAAAACGATATGCATGTTTAGAGGGTCATGTTCATCAAAAGTTTCTTGCTATTTTGAGATTCATGAAACGGTGTTCATGATTACATAAGTATTTAGGGAGTTCTACGTCTTAAATGCCAAGAAGCATGCAAAGAAATTTTTCTTTTAAGATTAAAGGCAATGAGTGAACGAACCTCAATGGATAAATCATCGTTTAAGCGCCATGAGAAACCAAGCAATACAGTTGTTTATCTGGGTGTATGTGAGGCTTTCGAATGATCTCTGTAAAAGGGCTTGATGATTATTTTTACGTTTGTGGAGATTTTATTTTCAGGGCATAAAAAAGGCCAGATAAGTCACTGGCCTTTTTTACAGCTGATTTAAAAAATCACTTACGGTTTTGCATGTACTTCTGAAGCGCACTGCGAGTTTCAGGAGTTACAACGCCATTGATAGGGCCTCTGTAATAGCCTTTCGCTTTAAGTTTGCGTTGTAGAGCGTGAACATTTACTTGTGAACCATTTGAACTAGCACCTTTTCTACAGCTGTACTTGTGTGTGTGGTTACGGTTGTTGTACTTGTGAACATGAGTTACAGAATTAGTACACTGTGGAACTGCTGGATGCGTGTGAGCCCACTTGTTACCACGTGCAGGAGCTGCCTGACCTTTACAACCATATTTATGGTTGTGAGTAGTGCTACCGTTAGGGTGCGTGTGAGTAATGGAATCAGTACAGTTAGGCACTGGTGGGTGGGTGTGAGAATTAGCATCTTTAGCTGGCATTGGCGCTGGCGCTGGTGCTGGAACTGGAGTTTCTGTCTCAGGAACGTTTTGTACTTGCTGAGATTGTGAAGGTCCTGCAGCTTCTTGTGAAGGTCCTGCTTCTTGTGAAGATCCAGCTACTTGCTGTGAAGATCCAGCTACTTGTGAGCCTCCATCAACTTGTTGCTGACTACAACCCGTAGCAAATAAACCAGCTAGAGCTAGTGTTGCTATCGATAGAGTAGATGTGATTTTCATTGAGTTCATCCTCTGATAATTTTTTAATAAGTTAAATCGAATTTAATTGGTATAAAAACGAAATTATAGCTTCAAGGTGAGTGGTCTACACTCTTCAGCTCAGTGCTAGTGGCCTACCTTCAATTCTAGTAAATATATTCGTTCAATGCCGAAGTTTGCAGGAAAAATCTGCATTGACGGTAGCTTAAACATTTTTGCGCGCTATTGGAAGGGGTTTGTGTAGAAAAAACAACATTATTTGTATTTCTTTTTTGTTGGTTGATAAGCCGTGCAAGCCTTTATGTATAAGGCTTGCACGGAGTCTAATTGCTAAAAAAAATAGACTTGATATTTTCAAACAGTCGCTTTTTTGTGCTACGGCTATTGAATTTTCATGCCGGATTTTGCTCCGCTATCTGGAGAGAGTAAAAAGATTCCATTGTCGCCTGAGCCAGCAGCTAAAACCATTCCTTCTGAGAGGCCGAAACGCATTTTTCTTGGAGCAAGGTTGGCTACAACTACCGTTAGTTTTCCGATAAGTTGGTTAGGTTGATATGCATCCTTAATACCTGCAAATACTGTTCGTTTTTCATCTCCAACTGCAAGCGTTAATTGGAGGAGTTTATCAGCGCCTTCTACCGATTCGGCGTTAATAATTTCAGCGACACGCAGGTCAATTTTAGAAAAATCATGAATATCTATTGTTGATGGTGCGGTTTTTTCTTTCTTGTTTGATTTTTTTGTTGGAGTTTTTGCTATTTCAAGCGGTTTTGTGTTTTCTGCAAGCATTGCGTCAATTGAATCCTTTTCAATACGTTTTAATAGTGGTTTGAATGATGCAATCGAGACATCTAGTAACGGTGTTTGTAAGTCTTCCCATCTAGTGATTGGCTGATTTAAGAATGTTGCGCTCTGTGCACTAAGTGCTGGCATGACAGGTGTTAAGTAGCAAATAATTGCTCTAAACATATTAATGCCTTGAGTACATACATCTTGTACAGAGGCGAGTGTGTTCTCATCTTTTGCGAGTACCCATGGCTTTTGTTCATCAATGTATTGATTCGCTGCATCAGCGAGCTTCATGATTTCACGCATTGCTTGACTAAATTTACGTTGCTCATAGAAATTGGCAATGGTTTCGGATGCGTCAATGAATTGTTGATATAACTGAGGGTCATGCAGCGATGCTGAAAGCTTATTATCAAACTTTTTGTTGATGAAGCCGGCGCAGCGAGAAGCAATATTCACCACTTTACCCACTAAATCGCTATTCACTCGTTGTTGGAAGTCCTCAAGGTTCAGATCAATATCTTCCGCAGTGTTGTTGAGTTTTGCCGCATAGTAATAGCGAAGCGGTTCTGCAGGGAGGTGATTCAAGTATGTGCTAGCTTGAATAAAAGTGCCTCGTGATTTTGACATTTTCTGACCATTGACCGTCAAAAAGCCATGGCAGAAAACACCGGTGGGTGAACGATATCCGCCAGCATTTAATAGTGCAGGCCAGAATAGTGTGTGGAAATAGGCGATATCTTTACCAATGAAATGATAAACCTCAGCCTCAGAATCCTGATTCCAGAAATCCTCGAAGCTGGCATCATTATTGTCACAGTAGTTTTTAAAGCTGGCCAAGTAACCGATGGGGGCATCAAGCCAAACATAAAAATACTTGTCTTCTGTTTCAGGAATTTTAAAGCCCCAATAGGGTGCGTCACGTGAAATATCCCAAGCTTTTAGGTCGGTTTCAAACCATTCGGTCATCTTATTGGCGATTTCTTTTTGTACTGCTCCACTCTCTAAGAAAGAAGAAAGAAAGTCTTTGAAATCGTTTACTTTGAAAAATAGGTGTTCGGTTTCTTTCTCGGTTGGTGTGCTGCCAGAAACGACAGACACTGCATTTTTTAGTTCTGTTGTCTCGTAGGTTGAGCCACAAGCTTCACAGTTATCACCATATTGATCGGATGCACCACACTTTGGACATTCGCCTTTAATAAAGCGATCGGGTAAAAACATGTTTGCTTCTGCATCGTATGCTTGTTTGATGGTACGCGATTCGATATGTCCATCTGCTTTTGCCTGAAGATATATGCCCTCCGCAAAGGCTTTATTTTCATCGGAGTGGGTTGTGTAGTAATTATCGAAAGCAATGTTAAAAGCGCCAAAATCCCTCTGATGTGCTTCGCTCATATCGGCAATGAGTTGTTCTGGTGTAATGTTTTCTTGCTGAGCGCGCAACATAATTGGTGTGCCATGCGTGTCATCTGCACAAACGTAATAACAAGTATTGCCACGCATACGCTGAAAGCGAGCCCATATATCCGTTTGGATGTATTCGACTAGATGCCCGAGATGAATATGTCCATTTGCGTAGGGTAAAGCACTCGTTACAAGAATTTTGCGCGTCATTGAAACCGTCCGATGTAAAGTTAAGGAAGCTATTGTAACGAATCTTATTTTTAATTATTAGATATTATTTGCAGGTTTTAGTTGAGTTGTTTGTGGTGCGAGGGATACGGGAGGAAGAGAGAAAGGAAATTGGTGAGGAGCTGAGTCCCCACCAATGCTTAGCAATTAATTACTTCTGTGTAGGTTGAACGGGTGCTTGTGGGGCAGCAGGAGCTGGTATAGCAGGTGCTTGGTAGCCGTAGCCAGGCTGAGGCATCTGCATTTGTGGGTAGTATGCTGGACCATTGTTGTTAGAGAACATGTTATTTGGCATCATTCCACCAAAGCTGTTACCGCCGTAACCATTGTCATCATCAAAGCTGTCCATCATTTCTTCCATCCAGTACATTGGCGTCCATACTGGCCAGTTGCTTTCATCATAGTAAGGGCCGCTTGGTCCCATTTTCCATTCGCCACCGTTACCGCCAAAGAAATCTGAGCTAGATGCTGTTGAGGTAAGTGCTAGTAATGCTAATCCGATAAGTGTCTTTTTCATTGTGAAATCTCCTGAACGATTTAAGTAATGGGGAGAGTCTACCCTAGTATTGTAGAATATTCAAATATTCTTATATACAAAATGTCATTTGTTCTCTTATGTATTCACTTTGTCTATGCTTAAATGTGCATCTTCAAATATATAGGCAGTAGAGGCTTCGCCATGAATGATATTTCTTTAATTACGATAGATGGTTCGGCAGGTTCGGGGAAAGGAACCTTAGCCAAGCGATTATCCCATGAGCTTGAATGGCATTTGTTGGATAGTGGTGCAATTTATCGTTTGTTGGCATTTGCAGCTTGCAAGAATGGAATAGCTTTGGATGATGAGGCTGCTCTAGTTGCTTTAACGTCAGCTATAAAGATGGAATTTATAGCGAAAGGCGGGGCTGAATTAGAAGTTTTGCTAGATGGTGAGGATGTCACAAGGGATATTCGTACCGAAGACTGTGGTTGCAATGCATCAGTATTAGCAGTGTTGCCAAAAGTTCGAGAAGCACTGCTGGATCGACAGAAGTCTTTTCGTCAAGCGCCAGGTCTGGTTGCAGATGGTCGGGATATGGGGACAGTTGTTTTTCCAGACGCACCACTTAAAATCTTCTTATTAGCTTCTGCCGAGGTGCGAGCGGAAAGGCGGTTCGGGCAATTGAAAGAAAAGGGTATTGATGCTAACATGGATCGTTTGATTCGTGACATAGTTAAAAGAGATGAGAGGGATTGCAATAGGAAGCAAGCGCCTTTGAAGCCTGCTGATGATGCTATTCAGATAGATACCGATAAAATGTCTATTGAAGAAGTTTTCAGTAAAGTCTATCAGCTATCGAAGAATCTTTGAAATTTTACCGTCCTGTGATGTGAATCTCATAAACCACAAGATGTTAAGCCGCTCTTACAAGGATGTAGGAGTTGATATTTAACCCGTTAGTACAGAGGACGTTCTAGCGATTTTTAATAGGTCTATATAATGAGTGAAAGTTTTGCCGAGTTATTTGAAGAAAGTCTCGCCCTGACAGAAATGACGCCAGGGGCTTTAATTAACTCTGTTGTTGTTGATGTGAATCCTGACTTTGTAACGGTTAGTGCTGGATTGAAATCAGAAGGTGTTATTCCTGCTGAGCAATTCAAAGATGTTAATGGTGAGGTCACGATTCAAGTTGGCGACATCGTTGAAGTATCTCTTGAAAGTGTTGAAGATGGATTTGGTGAGACCAAACTATCTCGCGAAAAAGCACGTCGTTCACGTGCATGGGAAGTGCTTCATGAAGCCTTCGAAAATGAAGATATCATCACTGGTATTATCACGGGTAAAGTTAAAGGTGGTTTCACTGTTGAGCTAGGTGCTATCAAAGCATTCTTACCGGGTTCTTTGGTTGATGTGCGCCCTGTACGTGATACTTCTTATCTTGAAGGTAAAGAAATCGAATTCAAACTTATCAAGCTTGATCAGCGTCGTAATAACGTTGTTGTATCCCGTCGTGCTGTTGTTGAAGAAGAGTACAGTGCAGAGCGTGAAACATTGCTTGAAAATCTTGAAGAAGGTCAGTCAGTTAAAGGTGTTGTTAAGAACCTTACTGACTACGGTGCATTCATCGACCTGGGTGGCATCGACGGTCTTCTACATATCACTGATATGGCGTGGAAGCGTGTTAAGCATCCTTCTGAAGTTGTGCAAATTGGTGATGAAATTGACGTTAAAGTTCTTAAGTTTGATAAAGAAAAGAGCCGTGTTTCTCTAGGTCTTAAGCAATTGGGTGAAGATCCATGGCAAGACCTTATCCGTCGTTACCCTGTTAACACGCATCTATTTGGTAAAGTAAGTAATCTTACTGATTACGGTTGTTTTGTTGAGATTGAAGATGGTGTTGAAGGTTTGGTTCACGTATCTGAAATGGATTGGACTAACAAAAACGTTAACCCTGCTAAAGTAGTAACTTTGGGTCAGGAAGTTGAAGTTATGATCCTTGATATCGATGCAGAACGTCGTCGTATCTCTTTGGGTATGAAGCAGTGTCAAGCCAATCCTTGGGATGACTTCGCTAAGAACTTCAATAAAGGTGATAAAGTTTCAGGTAACATCAAATCTATCACTGACTTCGGTGTATTCATCGGTCTTGAAGGTGGTATTGACGGTCTTGTACATCTTTCTGATATTTCTTGGGCATTACCAGGTGAAGAGGCGATCCGTGATTACAAAAAGGGTGATGAGCTAGAAGCTATCGTTCTTGCTGTTGATCCTGAGCGTGAGCGTATTTCTTTGGGTATCAAGCAGATGGGGCAAGATCCATTCTCATCATTTGTTGCGGCTAACCCTAAAGGTAGCGCAATTAAAGGTACTGTTATTGAAGTAACACCTAAGATGGCTAAGATTGACCTTGGTGATGAGGTTGTTGGTATCCTGCGTGCATCAGAAATCTCGCGCGATCGAGTTGAAGATGTAGGTACTGTGCTGAGCGTTGGTGATGAAGTTGAAGCTAAGTTTATGGGTGTTGACAGAAAGTCACATTCAATCAACTTATCTATCAAGTCAAAAGAAGCTGATGATCACAATCAGGCTGTGAAGGATTATAGTAAGACTGAATCTGCTGCTACATCTCTTGGAGATATCTTCAAGGAGCAAATGAACGATTAGTAATCGTTTCTTGTTTAAAAAGCCCGCACGTTGAATGTAGCGGGCTTTTTTGTGTCTGAATGTTTTCTCTGGCAAGAATTCTCCCCTGAAATCGCCAAATACACGTTTTAACAAGACTTTTTAATATATTTTGCATTCAAAAGGCTTCTCTATAAGCCTCGAAGAGGGTTATAATGTTGCTATAACTAGATCAATGAAATTGACATGCGAGTACAGAGCATTCGGGGGTTTTAGGACTGATGCGTATCAGCAACAGAAAAGTTTTAAACCTACTAGGCCAGCGCGTAGTAATAATTGTTCTTAATTTTCTTGATGAATGTTTAAGCATGATTTATAACGCGTTACACTGTATATACATATCCATAGGGAGTGGGCAGTATGACAAAATCAGAAATTATAGACTTATTATCTAGAAAGCAGAGTCACCTAAGCAGCAAAGACGTTGAGTGGGCTGTTAAGATTATCCTCGATCGCATGACCAATGCGCTGTCAACTGGAGATCGAATTGAAGTGCGAGGTTTTGGAAGTTTTAGTCTTCATTACCGTGAAGGTAGAAAAGGCAGAAACCCAAAGACAGGTGAGTCAGTTGATCTATCTCCAAAGCATGTACCTCATTTTAAACCCGGTAAAGAGTTGCGTGAGCGTGTTAATGATTCTCGGACTAAGTTTGATATCCAGCAGTAAGCATGGGTTAAAATAAGGTTGTTGCGCTACTCGATAATGACTTGAATAAATAAATCAAGGGGATGTATGCAAATACATCCCTTTTTTTGTATGTGGCGTTTGTACATGTTAAAAATATTAAGACCTTTTTATGAAAGAACTTCTCTTCCTATTACTTCCGTTTGCGTTTCTATCCGGCTGGATGACTGCCAGAAAGCGCTATCGAAAAAGTGAAAACAAAAGTCACCAGCTCTCACATAACTTTGTTCAGGGAATAAACCTGTTATTGGATGAGCAGCCAGATAAGGCGCTTGAAGTGTTTTTGAATCATCCCGATATCGATGAGTATACAGCTGAAACCTATCTGCTCATTGGTAATATGTTTCGTGCTAGGGGAGAGGTTGATCGTGCTTTAAAAGTCCATCAAAACCTGATTGGAAGATCGAATTTACATCCCGATAGAAAGAAATCAGCAATGCTTGCGTATGGTGAAGATTTTTTAGTGGCGGGTATGCTGGATCGTGCTGAGAAAGTTTTTACAGAAGTTCTGGAAAACACGGATAGTGATCCCAAAGCCTGTGCTGCATTACGCATTATTTATGAGCAGCTTCAACAGTGGGATCGTGCTATTGATGTGACGCGTTGTGTTGAGAAGCATAGTAATAAAGACTTTGGTCGATATATTGCGCATTATTATTGCGAATTAGCTCAACTTGATCTTGAAAAAGGGAATGTGCATGTTGTCGAGAAATTGCTAGAGTTGGCTAAAAAGGCTGATAAAGAATTATCCCGAGTGTTAGTCATACAAGGTGATCTCGCTTCAAGAAAACAGTTGCCAGATGAAGCCTTAAAATACTATCAAGCTGCGATCCGTCAGGATTCCAGGTTATTGAGTTTGTTAAATAGCAGACTGCAGTCTGTCACAGACGACATTGGTAAAGACGAAAAGTTAAAGAAGTTTTTGATGCGGATTATTGATAAAAATGGCGATATTCAGGTTTTGGGGTATTTGATTGATGTTTTATCACGCAATGATATATCCCCTCAAGATATCAAATATATTGAAAGTACGTTTAAAAGTGGGACTTCAAGTCCTGCAACATTGATGCGCTTGGTGTCTATGTGGAAAGAGCAAACCACTGATGAAGATAAAATTGCTCAATATGATTTAATTATGGGAGTGTTGCAAGAATATTTGCAAGATCGTTCTGATTTTCAGTGCCAAGACTGTGGCTATCAAATGAAAGAGTTTATTTGGCGTTGCCCTGCATGTCAGGAGTGGGATACGGTTGCGCAAATCAAATAGCGTTTTAATGACATTATTTATATATTCCTTGACGGTTTGTTCATAACGAAATATTTTTCCCTCCTGGTTACGCCTACAATACGAAGTAAATACATGATGAAAAGAATAATTGTTGCTTTAGATTTTCCTTCAGCTGAGCAAGCGCTTGGTTTTGTAAAAAAATTAGATCCTGATGAATGTCGGTTGAAAGTGGGGTTTGAGTTATATGTAGCAGCAGGCCCTGATTTAGTCAGGAAGCTTGTTGATTCAGGCTTTGATGTTTTTCTTGATTTAAAATTTCATGATATTCCAAATACAGTAGCATCAGCTTGTAAAGCGGCAGCGGAGCTAGGAGTTTGGATGATGAATGTACATGCATCGGGTGGGAGCGTCATGATGAATGCGGCTGCTGAAGCCGTTTCACGTGTATCTCAACCTCCTTTATTGATTGCGGTAACAGTGTTAACTTCAATGGATCAACAGCAAATGAGCGGTATTGGCCTAGATGCACCGGTATCTGACCAAGTGATGCGCTTAGCCTCGTTAACGAAAAAGTCTGGTTTAGATGGGGTAGTGTGTTCTGCACAAGAGGCCAGTATTTTACGCTCGGCTCTTGGTGATGCGTTCGACCTTGTTACACCTGGGATTCGCTCCTTAGGTAGTTGTAGTAACGACCAGTCGAGAATAGTCACTCCAAGGCAAGCTCTTGAAGACGGATCTAGCTATCTAGTCATAGGTAGGCCAATTACACGAGCAGAAGACCCTGTCAGTGTTTTGCGGGATATTAATGTTGATATTCAAAAAGCCGGATGAAATAAATGGTGAGGTGTTGCTCATGAACCTGAAGTTAGGCTCATGAGCACTTGTATTTCAGCTACTTAAGGGTATGAGTCGATATTAGACCACTTTTCCCTTGGGTGTAGACTTGGTTCTCAGCAACATTTACGCCATTGATATAGCCTGCTGTATCAGCTTGAACTCTAGCAGTGGTTTCACCTTGGGTGTTGATAACATGTATATAACCAAAAGCATCAGCGATAACAAGTTGCTTGCCTGCTACTAATGTGGGTTGGTTGGGCTGTCGGCGTAGTAAGGAATCATTTTTCCAGATTTCTTTCCCCGTAAGAGGGTTAAGTTTATAGAGGTAACCTTCTCTGTCGGTTAAATAGAGACCTTGTTCATTGACATCAAAGCCAGTTGTACTGGCGATTTCAGCTTTCCATCCCACTTTTCCATTACGTAGATCTACACCACTGGTAGTCCCATTGGCGCTGCTGACGAATGCCGCAGTACCAATCGCTGCCATTTCTGCGTCAAGATCCACTATTTGATCAATTTCAGCTAAGCCATCTCGACTTGCGACTTGGGTTTCCCATTTTTTCTCGCCCGTGTCTATGGAATACGCAATAAGTTTGCCATTATCGAAAGCGCTAACAAGATAAGGGCCTATGAGAAGAGGGCTGCTAGCACCAGTAATAGTCAGTTTTTTGGTTGATTCTGTATGTTGCCATTTCACCTCACCAGAATCTGCATCAACAAGAATAACTTTGCCATTTATTGTGCGAAAGGCCACCTTATTTTCTAGCTGATTGGAAATGGATACAATTGGTGTGTTGAAAAGCTTAATCCAGCGGGTAGCGCCATCAGTTGGAGAAAAAGCGACAATGGATCCATGCTCAGTGCCGAGGAAAAGGTTTTTGCTGCCAATGCGTATGCCAGCAGTAATATTTTCTCCCAGTTTCTTATTCCATATCTCAGCGCCTGTATCCTTATTTAAAGCGAAAACAGTATCAGCCCCAGCGGTATACAGACCTTGGTTCTTCACTTGTGGAGGAAGAATTCGATAGCCATTCAATACTGCAGGTATTTTTTTCTGCCACTTCAGGTTAAAACTTTGACCGTTGCTAATGGGGCTGAGCGCTTCAGGTGGGGCTTCTTCGGCGGCTTGCTGGCTAGGTGTGGCTTGAGAGATTTGTTGTGTGGGAAGGAGGCTGCAGCTCGTTAAAAGAAAAGGTGCGATGATCCCTATAGCCATTGCTTTCAAGTGAGGAGAAAGCAATGATTTAAAGTTTAACACGTTTTAGACTCCGTTTCCGAGGCTGTCCAATTTCATTTGCAGATAACGAGGGGCCATGTTCCCTGATTGGAAGATGGCGCGTCGATATGCTTCAGCTGCAGATGATTTGTCTTCTTTAGCAAGTGCTAGGTCGCCTTTTAACTCTTCAACTAAGGGATTATAGGTAGCGGGAAATTCATCGCTCAATAACGTTGCTGCTTTATCTAGTTGTGCGGTTGCGATGAGCAGTCGGGTGAGTCTGATTTTAGCGATGTGTTGAATAGTGTCTTCTTTGGCATTATCAGCAGCCCATTGCAGTTCAGTAATGGCTTCTGCTTCTTTACCCGACTCAGCAAAGTGTTTTGCTGCGGAAAGTGCAGCAATGGAAGCATAAGGAGAAGAGCTATGATCTGCTTTGAGGCTTTCTAATGATTCCGCTGAATACGTTGTTTGGGTTGTACTGTAGAGAGCAGATGCTGTCTCAGCTTGTGTTTTAGTGTGGCTTTGCCATTGTTGCCAGCCAAAAATACCGACAATTGCAACAGCAACACCTGTTAAAACGGATTTGCCGTTTTCTTTCCACCAAGCTTTTATCTCTTCCGCTTTTTCAGCGTCTGTTTTTAAATCTGTCATGTTTTGATTATTCTAGTTAATTCTGCAAGGAGTGAATATATTAAACGAGGTTAAGACTTTCAATATATTCTTTCAGTTCTGCTTGGGGAATAAGCTTCTGCTCATCCCTGGATTGTAAAGGCTTAATACTAATGTGTGCACTGTCTACTTCAGTATCTGCAAGGATCAACGCATAAGCTGCATGGGATTTATCCGCGCGTTTCATTTGTGCTTTAAAGCTGCCCCCGCCGCAGTTGCAGATGATTTTTACACCATCAACAGTATCTCGTAAAGATTCTGTCAATTGCATGCCCGCTATCTGTGCTTTTTCACCACGCATGATAAAGTAGAAATGGGGTGCCTTTTGGGGGGGCTGGACATCTTGAGCTTCCAATAAGCCTAATAGTCTTTCAATGCCTAATCCAAAGCCACAAGCAGGCGTTTCCCTGCTGCCAAGATGTTCCACTAATTTATCATAGCGACCACCGCCACATACAGTGCCTTGTGAGCCTAATTGTGTGGTTGTCCATTCAAATACCGTATTAGAATAGTAATCTAAGCCACGTACTAGTCGAGGGTTGATAACGTAGTGTATCTGCATGGCATCGAGCAGTGCTTTTAGTTGCTCAAAATGCGCTGATGATTCCTCATCCAGATAGTCAAGAATATTGGGGGCTTGCCCAATCATTTCCTGCATGGACGGGTTTTTACTATCCAGAATACGCATTGGGTTACTTGTCAGTCTGCGTTGCGAATCTTCGTCAAGCAATTCACGGTGTTGATTGAAGTACTCAACCAGGCTCTCTTTGTAGTTTTCTCTGGATGTCGTGTTGCCGATTGAATTGAGTTCAAGTGTTATTTCTTTGAGGTTCAAACGCTCCCATAAACGAGCAGTAAGCGCAATAAGCTCTGCATCAATGTCTGGGCCTGCCATGCCAAAAGTTTCTACACCAAATTGGTGGAACTGACGATAGCGTCCTTTCTGTGGACGTTCACGTCGAAACATGGGGCCACAGTACCAAAGGCGTTGTTGCTGATTGTAGAGTAGGCCATGTTGAATGCCAGCTCTTACACAGCCAGCAGTTCCTTCAGGGCGAAGCGTGAGTTTGCTGCCATTTCTATCGGTGAAGGTATACATCTCCTTCTCAACGATATCAGTGACCTCACCAATAGAGCGAATAAATAAGTCTGTAGACTCAAGAATGGGCATACGAATTTCTTTGTAGCCATAGTCGCTCATTAAATCGCGAAAAATGGATTCAACATATTGCCAATGAATGGACTGTTCTGGAAGTACGTCATGTACACCACGAATGGATTGAATGGTTTTTGCCATGACTTATTTATTCCAGCCCAAACTTCGCAATGCTGCCGTTAATGTATTTGGAGATATCGGTTTCTTCACCATCAACAAAGAGTTTCATGCCTTGAGCATTCCCAATTTTGAACTTCAATGGTTTATTGAATAATAATTCTTTTTCAGTACCAGCTGGGTTAAGAGCCTCAAACAAGCGTTTGCCTTCGCCGTCATTAATGCGGATCCACACCTCATCACTAAATACCAACTTTAATTTTGTCGCTCCATTGGCTTCTTCAACTGTAGGATCAGAATTTTCTACAGGTGTTTCGGTGGTAGCAGAGGAGGCTACCGAGCTAGAGTCTTCTACGGTATTTTGTGTCGAACTTGTGGTGGTTTCTGGTTCAGTATCAGGACTTTGTTCTACGGCTTCTTCAGTAGAAGATTCTGATGTGGCATTGTCAGAGATCGTAGTGTTAAATGTGCCATTCCCTGAATCTGTGGTGGTATTTGTTGCTATGTCAGTCGCCTGGCTTTCTGTATTGTCCGTGGGTTCTTCTACGGGGGCGGGCGCACTTACGGGTAAATTGCCTGCAACATTATCACTAATAGTGGTGTTGATAGTTGTTTCAACGTCTTGGATTTCTTTATCAGGTGAAAAGCTTGACCAAATATTCCCCGCCTTCTCCTGAACAGAAGGAATCATTGAAAAAATAATCAAGCCAAGAATACCTAGTGACAGTAACCCCATTTTAAATCGAAACGGAGAAATTAGTTCCTGTGGTGGGTTTTTGGGTGAGTAATGTGCATTTTCAATGGCTGTCGGAATTCTTGTCTGTCTATTGCTATCACTGCCACGTATCGTTTCGTATAGGGTAATGGCTTGCTGCGGATCAGCATCAGCCAAGCGAGCATAGCTTCTCAAATACCCTCTAACATACGGAGGCTCGGGTAATTCTGAAAAATTCTCATTTTCTAATGCTTCTACTGCAGAAACCGGAAGGCGCAATGCTTGTGCAACGCTTTGAATATCAAGATTGGCCTGTTCGCGGTATTCTTGCAATAAGGAGCCGAGAGAGCCTGTATTGATTGCTTCGTTTTCTACTGTGTTATCGCTTCCTGTATCCTTAGACATATTTTTCCGTTATTTAAGACTGAGAGCTTCCGAGCTGTTCGGGAATTGTTCTAGTAGACGATTGCCGCACTCGTCTGCCTTAGCAATTTCACCGAGTTGGACATGAATTGCATGACATAATGATAGTGCATTCGCGCTTTGTTCCGCTATCCCATTATATCGAAACAAAAAAGCCTGAGCTCGTGCATAATCCCGTCGATGATATGCTAATTTTGCCATAGCATAAAGCGCCGAAGGGAAATTTTGTTTTTTCTTTAAGGCGCGACGAAGAAAATCTTCGGCCTGACTGAGGTGTCCCGATTCGTGCGCACAAATACCTGCATTGGTGAGTGCAAATTCAGGAGTACTGTATAAAGGATCTTTAATCGCTCTCAAGAAGTGTTTCTCAGCAGCAGGGTAGTCTTTCATCTTGCACAGAAAGGTGCCGTAGTTGTTATTGATTTCGGGGTCTTTAGGTTTTTCTGATATAGCACGTTTGAAATGCTTTTCTGCCACCAGGTCTTGTTTTAATCGTTCTTGTAGAAGTGCGTAATAGTGATTCGCCTCAGCAGAATATTCATCCTGTTCCAGCGCCTTGAGTAGTTTTTCATTGGCAAGTCGTAAGTGGCCTTTTTGAAGGTATTGAGCGCCTAATCGTGCATTGTAGCCTGCTGCCTCTTCAGGTTTGGATTGTGGCGTTGAAGAACAACCCACTAAAAATGAAATGAATGCTGTATAAAGAATTGTTGAGGAAATGACTTTTAACATAGTCTGAGTTCTTATTATTCTAAGTTATTAATAGAGGTTCTTGCACGAAGGGTTTGACAGATAAAAGGCGTGCTTTTTTCGTCATCTTTTCATATCAAAATCTTTGATAGTTTTTCTAATGAATTCACGGTGTGTGAATTGTTCTGTTGTTTTCTAGTTAATCGAGCCCTAAAACTATCAATAGTTCTTTATTGTACGATGAATGGACATACAGAAAATAGGAAAATCTGATGAGGGATATTACTTGCTGACGTTTTCAATACGTGCAAAATGAACTTCACGGCGACTTTTATCGTTGACCTTGCCAGCCAGTTGCCCACAAGCTGCATCTATATCATCACCACGCGTTTTACGAGTCATGCAGATTTGTCCAGCATTGAATAAAATATCGTAAAAACGATGAATACGATTATTGCTAGAACAACGATAGCGTGTTTCTGGGAAGGGATTGAAAGGAATCAGATTGACTTTGGAAGGAACATCTTTGAGAAGCGCGACCAAGTCTCTTGCATGCTGGTCACTATCATTGACACCATCAAGTAACACATATTCCATGGTAATGCGTTCACGAGAGGCTTTTTTCTCAAGAAATCGGTTACAAGCGGCAAGTAGTTCTTTGATTGGGTACTTTTTGTTTAAAGGGACGAGTTGATCTCGCAGAGCATCATTCGGAGCATGTAAAGATATAGCTAATGCTACATCCATCTTATCTGAAAGACGATCCAAAGCAGGCACAACACCTGAGGTACTGACAGTAACGCGACGTTTGCTCAGGCCATACGCATTATCGTCCAGCATCAAACTTAAGGCGTCAGTGACATTGTTGAAGTTTAACAGGGGTTCACCCATGCCCATCATCACGACATTACTGACAACACGGTCGTCCTCAGGGTTCGGTTGTAACTTCTTTTTTGCAATCCACAGTTGACCAATAATTTCAGCAACCGTGAGGTTACGATTAAAGCCTTGGCGTGCTGTTGAGCAAAAGGTGCAATCGAGTGCGCAGCCAACTTGTGATGATATACAGAGCGTACCGCGTGTAGACTCTGGAATGAAGACCGTTTCAATACAGTTTCCATCATCGAGGCGCAACAACCACTTGATTGTTCCATCGCTTGACTGTTGCTCCATGACGATTTCAGGGACACGGATCTCAGCATTTTGCATCAAGTCCTGGCGAAGTGATTTGCTCAGATTAGTCATGCCCTCAAAATCATCAAGGCTAGCTTGATGCATCCACTTAATGAGTTGTACGGCACGAAACGGCTTTTCTCCGATATCAGTAAAATGCTGTTTTAAACGCTCCGTACTAAAGTCAAGTAAGTTTAAGCGTTGTGTCGTGTCGTTATTCATGAGTGAGTATCAAGTTTGCGAAATTAGCGAGTACGTGGACAAATTTCGTCTGCGGTAAAGAAGTAGTTGATTTCGATTTCTGCATTTTCAAGGCTATCAGAACCATGCACAGCATTTTCATCGATCGTTTCAGCGAAGTCTGCGCGGATTGTACCTTTATCCGCTTCAGCAGGGTTAGTAGCCCCCATTACTGTACGGTTTGCAACAACAGCATTTTCGCCTTCAAGTACCTGAACCATTACTGGGCCAGATGTCATGAAAGCAACAAGGTCAGCAAAGAAAGGACGTTCTTTATGAACCGAGTAGAAACCTTCAGCTTGTTCTTGAGACAAATGTATCATTTTTGAGGCAACGATTTGAAGGCCAGCTTCTTCAAAGCGAGCATAGATTTGTCCAATAACGTTTTTAGCGACTGCATCAGGTTTGATGATTGAGATAGTTCTTTCGATAGCCATGATAATACTCCAAATAATTTGACGGCGAAGATTCGCGGGGTGTTTTTAAATCGCGACATTGTACGCGCGCAAGAAACGAAGGTAAACAAGCAATGAATATTGTCGAAGGCACTACTTTAGGCGCCTGTGCTTTGACTAGATAAGGAAGGTTATCGTATAGCTAGAACCAGTCGTCAACACATTAGTCAGTTCAGAAGCATCAACACGTACTATGGGGAATTAAAAAAAATCTATTAAAGAAGGCTTACCTGCAATTTTATGCTGAATCGTTTATCCATTTTGTTCGCGAGTATACTCAGTCTTTGCATAGTTGCTTTTCTATGTATGTCCTATTACATCGATGATGCTGAGAAAAAAAAGCAGCAGAAATTAATGGATGGTAAGTCTACATCTATAACGTCTGAGAATGATAAGAGACAGCCAGCTCATATGAAGAGCGATACGCCTGTTGTGGTTGAAATTATCAAAACGCCAGAAGCCGAGTTACATTTGGTGGGTACTATTGCCAGTAATCAAGAGCGTCAAAACTTCCTGGTCGCACTTGAAAGGAATACAAAAACGTCACTTATTCATGATAATTTAAGTATCGTTAAGGAAGGCTCGCCGATTGAACCAATACGTATGCATGCTGTTTTGCCGATACTCAAAAGTATGAAATCAGGTGTTATTTCTTTTTGGGCAAAAAAAGTGAACATAACCGCTGTAGTGGATACACAGCTAGAAAATGATTTGCTGGAAGAGGAAATAGCACTGATTAAATGGCAAGATGTGGAGTTGGCAAAGAAAATTATTGTGATGGAAGATCAGCGGTCAACGAATGTCTCTGGGCAAATTAAGAAGGCGCAATTTTGTCAAAATGCACTGGCTAAAAAATCTCAAGCATTTTCGATTGAGTTTACCAAAATCAATGGCGAAGAAAAATTAAAAGAAAATGCTGTGTTGCAAGAATTTCTTACTATCATCCTTTCTTGTCGGGAGCATTTAATTGTTATTGAAGGACATTATGCAAATGCTAACAGTCATAAAGTCAATCAACAGCGAAGTGAGCGTTTTGCGACAGAAGTATTAAAGTATTTTCAAACTCATTCATCGCAAGCATTAAATCTTGTTGCGCGAGGACAAGGTGATACTGCTCCCTTGTATGATAATTCTACGACAATGGGTAAAACCATGAACCGAAGAATTGAGTTCAAAGTAAAGGAACAATAATAATGACCGAAGTTATTAGTCAAATTTGGTTTGGTATTCTTCTTGCGGGGATCATTGGTGGAATCACGGGTTGGTTTTTACGCGATAATGGCAAGAAACGTATAGAGGAGCTTGAAAAGAGTTGGGAAGAACGCTACGAACAATTAATGCAGGAAAAGACAAGTTGCCAAGAAAAGATCAAGCATTTACATGTCGTCAAACATGAGCGGAATGCGTTAAGTAATAAGCTGAAACGATTACATGGTGCGACCAAAAGACATGCTGGTCTGGAGGCCCGATTGACTAATTTGCATCAAGCTCTGGAAAAAAAGAATCAACAGTATATTGAAGAGCATAATAATCTTGGTTTGCTGCAGAGGAAAATCGCCAAGATGCAAGCGATGATGCATGAAAAAGATACCATGATTCATAAAATCACGGAAAAGCTCACAAGCGCAGGTGTAATGAATACAGAAAAGCAGCAGTATGTTGAGCAATTAGAGCAAGAGACCAGTAGTTTACAGCAGCGCTTGGCAAATTCTGAGAAGAAACTGATGGCGAACGATGCGCAGATTCAGCAATTAATGCTAAACACAGAACAAAACACTACTGATGAGATGGAGCGATCTCAAATCGATGTAGAAGAATTCGAAAAGTCTCAAAATGAAATCACAGAATTACGGTCGAGTTTAGACGCTGCGAATGTGCGCATTCAAGCAGACCAAGAGAAAATTAGTCGCCTGGTTGGTGAATTGCCTGTCATGGCGAAACATTTACATCAGTCTCAAGAAGAAATACGAAGAAGGGATGATGAAGTGATAGCGCTTCAGAATATTCTTGAGGGTAAAGAGCTTAGCTATCAAAAGGTGGATAGTAAGCTCGACGAATCCCGAATGTTTCTGTTGGATGCTGATTCCAAAATTGAAGTGCTTTACGATGCGCTGGATCAGGAAAGAGATAAAAATCGGCAGATCAATGCAGATAATAAACTAAAAGATTATCGTTTGTCTGAATATGCTGAAGATGCAGAAAACAAAGCCCTGGAAATACACGCATTATATGAAAAATTGACGAGTGCCGAATTTGATTTAATTGAGAGGGGGAATGATGGTACAAACTCACCCTTAGCGAATAATCTACTCACTGCGCATGCTGATGAAGTTGAGCATGAAAGACAGCAGCTACTAAAAAAATGTGACGTTATTGAATCTGAATTAGGCCATTATAAGTCAAAGCTTGAATCAAAGGATCAGCAACTCGAAGTTCAAAAGGTCGTAAATCGCAAATTGCGTGAAGAACTTGGTCGTATTCAAGGTAAAGAGTCTAGTGCTTTTGAGGAAAAAGAGCTTGTTGCAGATATACCTGTTAATGCTTTGGCAGACGAATCTGATTCTATTGCATTGGATGACTCAGAGCAGGTTGAGTTGGTAGAGAGTTTAGAAGAAGGAAGCCCAAACAATAGCGAAGATGTTGCCCAAAGTATTTATGATGAGCCACAAGCACCGTTGAATACTGAAGCTTTTGCAGTATCGGCTGAGGCTCGTCAAAATATTGAGGGGGAAGAGAATTTAGCAAATAAGAGTAGTCATTTGACTGCGGGTTTGCTCTCAGGGGCTACTGTGGGAGCCGCTGCTAGTCAAATTGTTGATTATGATGGTGATAGCAAGGTTGATTCCCAAGAAGATCAAGAGCGTGATGCACGTTCAGCTGATAGTGATGTTTTAGCGTCAATGACAAATGATGTTATACCTGAAGCTTCTGAAGATATGGGGCAAGAAAAGCTTGCGATTCTGGGATGGTATGGTGATGATGTTCCGAAAATCAATCTTCTCAGGCATGGTGCGGGGTATAGTAATGTTGAAGAAAAACCGCATGATTTATCCTTGGAAAAACTTGATGGCATGTCAGATGCTAAAATATCTAAGCTCAAAGCTTATGGCATTACTTCCATTCATGATCTCCATGAATTCGCAAAGACGACTAAAGGCAAACATTCTGCTTTAACGTCAAAAATCCATGATGATGAATGGAAAGAGTGGTGTTCTCACGCTGATTTGATGCGTGTTGATGGTATGAATATTACGGAATGTAAAATATTGAATGAGCTGGACGTATTTAGTGTCGAAGACTTATCGAAAGTTGGAGTGTCTGAGTTGAAGGGCAAGATTCACCAGTTGAAACGTAGGCAAAAAATCGCAGCGGCCATTGGGCCTAATACGGTTAGTAATTGGGTTAATGCATCGAAGGAACTTATGCAGCTCAGAACATAAAAGATGGGCTACTTCGGGCTTGCTGATAGGGAGATAAGCAAACCCGAAGGTCTAACGCGAATGAGTTGTTAGACTTAGTGACGGAAGTGGCGCATGCCTGTCATTACCATTGCCATACCGTGCTCATTAGCAGCAGCGATAACCTCATCATCGCGCATTGAACCACCAGGTTGGATTACCGCAGAGATGCCTGCTTTTGCTGCTTGATCAATACCATCTCTGAATGGAAAAAAAGCATCAGAAGACATGGTAGAACCAGGTACTTCTAATCCAGCATGTTCAGCTTTAATCCCCGCGATACGGGCTGAGTTAATACGACTCATTTGCCCCGCACCCACACCAATAGTCATAGAGTCTTTTGCATAAACAATTGCATTCGACTTCACGAACTTCGCCACTTTCCAACCAAATAGCAGGTCACGCATTTCGTCTTCGCTTGGCTGGCGCTCGGTAACAATTTGTAAATCGTTATGAAGCAACAAGTCGGCATCCTGAACCAATAAACCACCATTGACACGTTTGTAATCTAAGCGAGAACCTTCATCACTAAACTCACCACAAGCAAGCAAACGTACATTTTTCTTAGCACTAACTGCTTCACTCGCTCCATCGCTGACAGTAGGAGCAATAATGACCTCTACAAATTGCTTATCAACGATAGCTTGAGCAGTTTCAGCATCAAGTTCTTGATTGAAAGCAATAATGCCACCGAATGCAGATTCTGGATCTGTCGTAAATGCACGCTCATACGCTTCAAGTAAGGTATTACCATAAGCTACACCACAAGGGTTAGCGTGTTTGACGATCACACATGCAGGACGATCAGTGAATTGCTTTACACATTCCAAAGCAGCATCGGTATCAGCGATATTGTTATAAGAAAGTGCTTTCCCCTGAATAGGGGTTGCCGTTGAGATGCTTGCTGTCTGTGGATTTTTTTCCACATAAAACGCGGCGCTCTGATGTGGGTTCTCACCATAACGCATCTCAATAGGCGTCTTCTCAAACTGCATGTTGATTGTGCGAGGGAACTGAGCCACTTCATCACCCAAGCGATTGCCTAGGTAGTTTGCAATCATGCCATCGTAGTTTGATGTGTGTTCGAACGCTTTTACAGCTAGGTCAAAACGTAAGCTATGTGGTAGTGAACCACTATTAGCGTCCAGAGCTTTGATCAAATCTGTGTAATCTGTAGGATCGACAACAATGGCTACATTGGCATGGTTTTTGGCACTTGAACGAACCATGGTAGGGCCGCCAATATCAATATTCTCAATGGCATCAGGGAGTGTGCAATCTTCACGAACGACAGTCGCCTCGAAAGGGTAGAGGTTCACAACCACCAAATCAATGGGAGGAATATCGTGTTCTGCCATGATGGCATCATCTGTACCGCGACGACCCAAAATGCCACCATGAATTTTAGGATGCAGTGTCTTAACGCGGCCATCCATCATTTCAGGGAAGCCTGTGTAGTCAGAGACTTCAATAACGGGAATAGCATTGTCCGCTAATAATTTAGCTGTGCCACCTGTCGATAAAATTTCAACATTACGCTCATTAAGCTGTTTCGCAAACTCGAGAACATCCGTTTTATCGGAAACGCTGATTAATGCACGGGTTACGTTGCAAGTACCTTCACTCATTACTTTGTCCTAAAAAATTTCAATTCTTGTCACTACTCAGAGTGTAAATATGTTTATTAATAACAACACAACGGCCCTGAATAATTTATCTATCGATTAACTACCCTTACGCAAGTTTACCAGCAATAAAGTCATTGATTGTATCGATGCTAATCGCCTCAGCTGCATCGCCAGTACGTGACTTATATTCAAACTCACCATTGCCGATACCGCGGTCAGAAATTACCACGCGGTGTGGAACACCAATCAGCTCTAAATCGGCAAACATAGCGCCTGGGCGCATATTGCGATCATCTAGAAATACATCATATCCAGCTTGCAACAACTCTTGATAAAGTTTGCCAGCGGCTTCCTGTACGCCTTCTGATTTGTGATAGTTGATGGGGACAATAGCGATTTGGAAAGGTGCAATAGCCTCAGGCCAGATAATGCCATTCTCATCATGGTTTTGTTCAATAGTAGCGGCAACAACGCGAGACACGCCGATACCATAACACCCCATGGTCATGGTTTGGTCTTTACCTGATTCGTTCAGAACAGAGGCATTCATCGCTTTAGAATATTTATCACCAAGCTGGAAAATGTGTCCAACCTCAATGCCACGCACAATAGATAATGTACCGTTGCCATCTGGGCTTGGATCACCGTCAACGACGTTACGAATATCCATAAACTCTGGTTCAGGAATATCACGCACCCAGTTAGCATTGATAAGATGTTTATCTTCTTTATTGGCACCACAAACGAAGTCAGCCATGCAAGACGTTGCATGGTCAGCAATGATGCGTAGATTCAGACCAAGAGGTCCAATGTAGCCAGGGACACAACCAGCAGCAATAACTTGCTCATCGGTTGCAAATGTCAAAGGAGAGGCAATACTTTCGATATGCTCCGCCTTGATCTCATTTAATTCATGATCACCCCGTACGAGAAGGGCAATAACGACATCCTCTTCCTCACCTTGAACCAATAAGGTTTTAATGGTCTGTGTGGGTTCAACCTTCAAGAATTCCGCGACATCTTGGATCGATTTTGTATTTGGTGTTTCAACGGTTTTCATGCCACCTTCAGGAGCAGGGCGCGCATCCCCCGTAGGAATAGCTGCTGCTTTCTCAACATTCGCTGCATATTCAGAGCCATCAGAGAAAGCAATCGCATCTTCACCTGAGTCCGCTAAGACATGGAATTCGTGTGAATCATTCCCGCCGATAGAGCCAGTGTCTGCTTCTACAGCGCGAAATTTCAAGCCCAGGCGAGCGAAAATCGAACTATAGGTTTGATACATGATGTCGTAAGTTTCTTGCAAGGATTCCTGATCGATATGGAAAGAGTAAGCATCTTTCATTAAAAATTCACGGGCACGCATTACGCCAAAACGAGGGCGAATTTCATCACGGAATTTCATTTGAATTTGATAATAGTTGATCGGTAGCTGTTTATAGCTGGTCAAATCTTTACGCGCGTAATCAGTGATGATTTCTTCGTGGGTAGGGCCGTAGCAGAATTCACGATTATGGCGGTCGGTAATGCGTAGCAACTCAGGGCCATATTGTTCCCAACGCCCCGACTCTTCCCATAATTCAGCTGGCTGAACGGTCGGCATGGATACTTCTACCCCCCCAGAACGATTCATCTCTTCACGCACAACGCGTTCGACATTGCGTAATACACGTAAGCCGATAGGCATCCATGTATATAGGCCTGAAGCAAGGCGACGAATCATGCCTGATTTAAGCATGAGTTGATGGCTTACGATCTCCGCATCAGCAGGTGTTTCACGTAGGGTAGATAAAGGAAACTGGGATGTTCTCATAGATAAGCTGTTTTGATTGGTTGATCAACGAAAAAATAGCAATCGAGTATAACTGACAAACGGGAACCACAGAAGTAGCTTATCCGATTGAATAGTGGATTTATAAGAGAGAAATCGGAAATAAAAGCCTAACCCTGTCAATTAAGGGGCTGTAACGACGTCACAAAACAAATAAAGGCTAACAGTATGTTTGAGATGACCTAATCTAGCAGAGCTAGTCTAGCAAAGTTCATAGCCTAAAGGTCTGGTCTATCTACGTGAACTCCAGATTTTAGCAACAGCACGATCATTGCCAAGCAGTCCAATAATGAGGCTGACAAAACCTAGGGTACCGAAGACCACAACAGGTAGAAAATAGACAATATCATGACCGATAGCCGACCACAAAACGAGAGCTGCTAATCCTAGAAACAAACTTCCCATGACTAACAAAATGGTGCGATGTGATGGCTTGTATTCATAGTCTTCAGCGCCCGATTCGAAAACGGTTAAAAGTGGCGAAAATAAAGATCTTAGAATGGCTTTCACGATTGTTCTCGAAGTTGATTTTTGGATTTACGATTAGAGTTGATATTAGGAAACAGATGCTTTTTCACTTTCCTTCCATCTCCAATACAATACATAAACAAGAATCATAAGGCTAAAACTCAAGATGATCCAGATATCAAGATTATGAATAAGGAATATTTCTCTGCCTAAGGTAAGCGTTGACATGAAAATGAAATGATAAAGGACAATGGTATGAGAACGTTTTTCGATACGAACTCTAGCCATTTGAAATAACTCGAAGGCAATGACTGAATAGAAGATCTCATGTGCGAGAACCGTTTTGAGTGTCGAAAAATCGAGGTATAGAGCATAGCTTGCTTTAATCAGCATCCCTAGCGCGCCAATAATGGTAATGGCTGCACTGAGAGACCAAAAGATCATTTCAAGCACGACAAAACTTTGCTTTATAAACTTCATCGAATGTTGTGTTTGATCGTTGCTAAGGAACATGATTCGTCCTCTTTTATGTTACCCCTGGATATCCGAAAATTTATGTGATCGCGTAAGGAGCCGTAGACTGGTCCACGGTTAGTATACTGCGCAGACGAGTCTGCGGCTCCTGTCCGAGATTAGCCATGAGTTCCGGCTTTTAGAGGTTCTGCTTCACCTTCAATATTGCTACTTGCCAGTTTAACAACGGTAGCTTTTTCTTCTTTTTCTTCCTTCGGCATATCCTCTTCTTTTGCGCCATGGCGTGCATATAAGAAGCGTAAGACTTCATGGCGACAGTGGTTGTAGGTTTCTTGTTCCGAGACTTCGATACGATCGCGAGGTCTCTCAATATTCACATCCAATATCTCTCCCACGGTTGCAGCAGGGCCATTGGTCATCATGACAATACGGTCAGAAAGCAAGACAGCTTCATCCACATCATGCGTCACCATCATCATGGTATTGCCCAAATCGGCTTGAATCTCCATCACGGAATCCTGTAAATGTGCGCGCGTAAGAGCATCCAATGCACCAAAAGGTTCGTCGAGCAGCAACACCTCTGGTTCCATCGCTAGTGCTCGTGCGATACCGACACGCTGTTTCATGCCGCCCGAGATCTCATCAGGGCGTTTGTGCATGGCATGTTCCATGTGCACGAGAGAAAGGTTGTGTTCGATCCACTCCTTGATCTCAGCTTTGCTCTTCTTGCCTTTGAAGATTTGCTTTACGGCTAATTCCACATTCTCATAAGAAGAGAGCCAAGGTAATAGGGAATGGTTCTGGAAGACCATGGCTCGCTCAGGACCTGGTACAGTGACTTCTTGTCCATTTAAGATGACGCCGCCTGCCGTCGCCTGATATAGCCCAGCCACGATATTTAAGACCGTGGATTTACCACAACCAGAGTGGCCAATGATCGACACGAATTCGCCTTTGTTGATTTTTAGATTGACGTTTTCCAAGGCTCGATATGGGCCCTTGGGTGTCGGGAAGTCCATATTAACGCCAGTGATTTCAAGATGTGGGATGCTCATTTTGTTTCCTCCGGTAATCGGTATAGATGATGTGGGTTTGACGTTAAGAATTAGCGTAAAGCAACGCTCTTATCCCATGAAACCTTACTTTGTAAGAACAACATAGTGCGGTCTAATAAGAAGCCAATTAATCCGATGACAACGACCGCCACCATGATTCTGCCCAGAGAATTTGAACTACCATTCTGGAACTCATCCCAAACAAATTTACCTAAACCTGGGTTCTGAGAAAGCATTTCTGCTGCGATGAGTACCATCCAAGCGATACCGAGCGATAAGCGTAGGCCAGTGAAAATCATTGGGATAGCCGAAGGGAGAACGATTTTTGTCACATGTGTCCACCAGTTAAGGCGCAATACATGGCTAACATTTTGCAGGTCTTTGCTGACAGCAGTAACACCAACAGCGGTACTAATAATGGTTGGCCATAAACAGCATAGCAGTACAGTGATCGCTGAATTCACAAAAGACTTATCAAACATGGGATCGTTGGTGACATAAGTCGCACTCACAATCATGGTGACAATCGGTAGCCATGCGAGTGGTGATACGGGTTTAAATATTTGCACTAGAGGGTTAATTGCGGCGTAAACCGTTTTACTTAAGCCAGCCACAATGCCGATAGGAATAGCGATGACGGAAGCTAAAATAAAACCAGCCATCACGGTAAAAACACTGGTACCAATTTGATCAAAGAAAGTTGGATTACCTGTGTATGGACGAATCTTGGTTTTAGCATCAGGGTTCTCAGCAAGCTTTTTCGCATTGCGTTTTTCCTGACGTTCATAGAAAGCGGTCTCTTTAACGCGCTCTTCTTTATGCTCTTCAACTAAGGTCTGGAATTGTGCATAAACTTGGGAAGGGCCAGGTACTGCGCCGAGAGAGGTGACAACCTTTGGTGCTAATAAGCCCCATAGCATCAAAAATATACCGACACCAACAATTGGAATGACTAACGATTGAACAAGCTGTTTCGCGTTAATTCGCGCAAAAAACTCGAACATCTTCGTCGCATTATCGACTGTTTCTGTACTCATGATGAACCCTTAAAATGGTTAGTTAAAAACCCCCGCCCGAATAGAGCGGGGTATATGCCTAAGGAGAGGAAAGACATTGACTAAAGCGCCTCTGGCTACGTAGAGGCTTTTTTGTGGGTGTTTTACCCTTTATCGTCAGCTTTTAAGCCGATCTTGAATGATTCGATGTATTCATTAGGTTTTGAACCGTCAAAAGTAACGCCGTCGATGAATTCACTTTGAGGGGGTTTGAAGCCTGTTTCTGTCTCGAAATCAGGGAACTCATCCGCCTTCATTTTGCCTTCTTCGATAAGCTCTTTTGCCGCTAGTGCATAAAGTGCTGGGTCGTAGACTTTCTTCGCTGTGTCCATATACCACTCATCAGACTTCTTCTCGTCGATCTGTCCCCAGCGACGCATTTGCGTTAAATACCAAATCGCATCTGAGTAGTAAGGGTAGGTGGCGTTGTAACGGAAGAATACGTTGAAATCAGGCACTTCACGTTTATCCCCTTTTTCATACTCAAACGTACCCGTCATAGAGTTCGCAATCACATCCTTATCTGCACCAACATAGTTCGGTTTAGCAAGAATCTTCACCGCTTCCATACGGTTCTTATTGTTATCTTCGTCCAACCACTTTGCGGCACGAATCATCGCTTTAACAACGCGAATCGTGGTGTTTGGGTTTTTCTCGGTAAATTCTTTTGTCATGCCAAATACTTTCTCTGGGTTGTTTTTCCAGATTTCATAGTCGGTGATGACAGGAACGCCAATGCCTTTAAATACAGCTTGTTGATTCCAGGGCTCACCCACGCAATAGCCGTCAATTGTTCCAGCTTCAAGCGTGGAAGGCATTTGCGGTGGTGGTGTTACTGAAAGTTGTACGTCAGCTTGTAACTGACCTTTAATATCGCCTTTTGATGGCGCGTAATAACCAGGGTTTAAACCACCTGCTGCGAGCCAATAACGAAGCTCATAATTATGTGTCGATACCGGGAAAACCATGCCCATTTTGAAAGGCTTACCTTCATCTTTATAGGCATCTACTACTGGTTTAAGGGCGTCGGCTTTAATAGGATGAACCGGTTTTCCATCTTTCATTTCTAGATGTGGCTTCATCTTTTCCCATACAGTATTTGAAACCGTAATACCATTACCATTTAAGTCCATAGAAAGAGGGGTAACAATATGTGCTTTTGTACCAAAGCCGATAGTCGCAGCAAGTGGCTGACCTGCTAGCATGTGCGCACCATCAAGCTGACCGTCAATCACACCATCCAATAAAACTTTCCAGTTAGCCTGAGCTTCAAGTTTTACGTATAACCCCTCGTCTTCGAAGTAACCATTCTCTAAGGCAATGGCAAGCGGTGCCATATCGGTCAGTTTAATAAAACCGAATTTGAGTTCTTCTTTCTCAGGCTCACCTGTTTTGGCTAAAATCGGCATTGAGATGAGTGAAGTTCCCAAGGCAACAGCAAGGCCAATTGCTAATGAACTTTTTTTAAGAAAGCTTCTACGACTTGTTTTGTAGTGTGGTGCGTTATTCATTTTTTTCATTCGTCACTCCGGTTTTTGACAAAAAAAACGCCCAACACGAACAGAAAGAAGGAGGAAAATCCTGTCGTATTGAGCGTCATTACTCGAATCCCTGATGGGCATTGATATCCGCGCCGTTGCAGTTATCGTTTTGGCTATCGTCGTTGATTGCACTATGTGGAAAAGCTGATGCAAAGAGTATGCCAATAACTGTCTGTATCTTTAGGGTGATTTATAAGAGGCTGATAAACATGTTTAAAACAGAGGCTGTGGTTAAAGGGTGAGCATAAAGAGGAAGCTGGCTATTGTGCTGATGAGCGATATATCAGTGTATCGAATGACCCTGTTTGAATAAAACCTGCCCCAAAGTAGAGCAGATAATGTTGCGTTGCATCATACTAAATTCATGCAGCTTTACCTTTTCAGCAACTACTTTCTTAAACATCACCTTTTTGAGCCGCGCTTGAGTTACCCCGTGTGGGGTTTTACTCACGTACTCAAACGAAAAGATGTTATGGAATATGGCTTTGCCTTACCCTTACCCTAAAAAGCGTCATATTATCAACCCTATGGAGATTGCTGTGGGCATTAGCTGCCGTTAATAATTGCTTTAAGTAGTAATGTTTAATTCAGCAATTTTACGGGTAAGCGTATTCCTGCCTAGTCCAAGCAACTCAGCCGCTTCCTGTTTTTTCCCACCCGTTTGTGCAAGTGCTGTTGTGATCATAATGCGCTCATAGCTTGGGGTAATATCGTCCATGATACGTGTTTCACCTTGGGCAAGGCGTTTACCAGCGTATTGAGCAAGTGCTTCTTCCCAATTGCCTGCTTCCATGGGAAGTTCACCTACCTCCAGGAACTCTTCAGGCAAATCATTGATTTCGATTTCTTGTGACGGCACCATCACCGTTAACCAACGAGCGATATTTTCCAGTTGGCGAACATTACCCGGCCAAGCAAACTGTTGCAGTGTTTTGGATGCTGCTTCAGAAGGGGTTTTCTGTTCTGCGTTGAGTTCTTTGGCTGAGGCTTTTAAGAAGTGCTCTAGCAAAAGCGGTACATCGTCAGGGCGTTCACGTAAAGCAGGGGAGTGAATATTAATGACATTGAGTCGATGGTAGAGATCCTGGCGGAAGGTCTTGTTTTGAACACGTTCCAATAGGTCTTGATGGGTTGCCGCGACGATGCGAACATCAACAGTTACTGGTGCTTGTCCGCCCACACGATAGAATTGTCCTTCCTGCAAGACGCGTAGCAAGCTGGTTTGTAAGTCTGCAGGCATATCACCGATTTCATCTAAAAACAGTGTTCCGCCATCTGCTTGTTCGAAACGTCCTTTGCGTTTGCTATGTGCGCCTGTGAATGACCCCTTTTCGTGTCCAAAGAGTTCGGATTCGAGTAGGTCTTTGGGGATAGCCGCCGTGTTGATGGCTATAAACTCTTTATCAACACGTGGGCTATGTTCGTGTAATGCCTTTGCGATGAGTTCTTTGCCTGTACCCGACTCGCCTGTGATAAGCACGGAGATACTGGATTGTGAAAGTCGTCCAATGGCATGAAAGACCTTTTGTATTGCGGCTGATTTCCCGATGAAGGTTTTGGAGGCAATGCTTGTTTTGGTTGTGGATTCATCGGGTGTTGTGTTAATGCGCTGTTGTTCCAATGCGCGCTTGGCAACATCGGTGACTTCTTTGATGTCGAAGGGTTTGGCAAGATATTCGTATGCACCGGTTTGGAAGGCAGTAACGGTGCTGTCCAAATCGGAATGTGCGGTCATGATAATGACGGGTATTTGTGGAAAGTCGTTCTGTAGTTTTTCCAGAAAGGTAAAGCCATCTGTGCCAGGCATGCGTAAATCGCTAAAAATAATCGCTGGTGCTGATGTTTTTAGTGCTTTTAGAGCGTCATCAGCTGAGGCGAAGGTGAGGGCGGATAGCTCTTCGCGTTGGAAAGCTTTTTCCATGACCCAGCGAATAGATTGATCATCATCGACTACCCAAATTTGTTCAGCGTCATTCATGCGTTTTTACTCACTCTTGCCTAGCGGTAATATAATAGAAAAAGTTGTTTTTCCAGGAATGGAGTCCACTTCGATAATGCCTCCATGTTGGGTGATTAGAGTTTGGGCGATGCTTAAGCCGAGACCTGTTCCTTCTGCACGCCCTGTTATCATTGGGTAAAAGATCTTACCACGGATATCATCTGGAATACCTGGACCATCATCGGTAATAGAGATGCTTGCAACGTATGGGTGCAATGTTTGATGGATGGTGTGTTTCCATAATATACGTGATCTGATGAGGATGTTGCCTTCATGGTCACCAATGGCATTCAATGCATTTTGCAGAATGTTCAGAATGACTTGTACCATTTTGTCCCGATCAGCGACGATGTCTGGGATGCTTGGGTCATAATCAAAGCTTAACCTTATATTGCTCCCTATTTTTAAGGAAAATACATGGCGGCAATGTTCAAGCACTTCGTGAACATTGATCAGTTTCTTTTTTGGAATATTGGCAGGGCCGAGCAGTTCATCGACCAAGGATGTTAAGCGAGCCGTTTCTGACAGAATAATTTGCGTACATTCTTTTGCGGTATCGTCCTGAGCATCCATCGCCATTAATTGTGCTGCACCGCTGATACCACCCAGTGGGTTTTTGATTTCATGTGCCATGCCACGCAGGATGGTTTGATTGGTATCCAGAACTTCCATGAGATCATTATCGCGCGCAATGCGTAGCTGACGATCAATTTGTTTCATTTCGAGGATGATGCCTGTGATATCGTCCCCATCTGTTTTAGGGCTGATCGAGAAATCCAAGTGCACATCGCCTTGATCTTTGATGTGAAATGATGTTGCCCGGTTGGTATAGGATTGTTCACCATGAAGGATTTTATTTAAGCGCTTTTTAAGTCCAAGATAAGAGATGAAGCGAGTAATCTCTTCGCCATTAACTTGTGAAAAGCTTTTACCTAATGTTTCTTCAGCTGAATTGTTGAGGTAGCGAATACATAATGCTTTGTCTGTGATGATGATGCCACAGAGCAGGGAATCAAGGATGTCAGGGGTATTCGGTGTTTTATTAGGCATTGCTTCTAGTGTGTTTGAAGATGGGTGCAAATTTATTTATGCAGTTTCTCTGTTATCAAAAAAACTGGGTAAACAAAGTCGTGCTTTTTATAGAAGGATAGAGGTTTTACGAGGTATTGTCGCACTTTTTTGGTGCGAAAAAAAAGAGGGCGCAATGCCCTCCTTTTTTTACTCATCTTACTTACTTTGTAGTGAACTCAGGATAAGCTTCCATTCCACATTCAGAAATGTCAGAACCTTCGTACTCTTCTTCTTCGCTGATACGGATTCCCATCACCATTTTCAGGACAAACCATACGATGAATGAAGTTACAAATACCCAGATGAAGATCGTTGCTGCGCCAATGATCTGACCCATGAACGTGCTTCCGTCGTTAGTTAGAGGTACTGCCAGTAGACCCCATAAACCAACCACACCATGTACTGAAATCGCCCCAACTGGATCATCAAGCTTCATCTTATCAAGCATCGTGATTGAGAAGACTACGATCAAACCACCGACTGCACCAATTGCTGTTGCCATTGCAGGAGTTGGTGTTGAAGGCTCAGCAGTGATTGCTACAAGACCTGCCAATGCGCCGTTAAGTGCCATGGTTAAGTCAGCTTTGCCAAACATTAAACGAGACAGTATCAGAGCCGAAATTACACCACCAGCTGCTGCTGCGTTTGTGTTTAAGAACACCATTGCTACTGCATTTGCGTTGCCGATATCGCCAAGCTTTAGTACAGAACCACCGTTGAAGCCGAACCAGCCCATCCATAGGATGAATGTACCCAGTGTTGCTAGGGGTAGGTTTGCACCAGGGATTGGGTTGATTTTGCCATCTTTTCCGTACTTGCCTTTACGAGCGCCAAGTAGAATAACACCAGCAAGAGCAGCAGCAGCCCCCGCCATATGTACGATGCCAGAGCCAGCAAAGTCAGAGAAACCAAGGTCGCCAAGTGTATACATACCGAAGACCGCTTTGCCGCCCCACGTCCATGCACCTTCCATTGGGTAGATGAATGCCGTCATTACAACAGCGAAAGCCAGGAAAGCCCAAAGTTTCATGCGTTCTGCTACTGCACCCGATACGATAGACATTGCCGTTGCAACGAATACGACCTGGAAGAAGAAGTCAGAAGCGTTTGAGTAAATAGCGCCACCTGTGAAGCCGTCTTCTCTATCTGCAAATTCTTTCAATACGGTAGCCGTCATTGCATCAGCACTTGCAGCACCGTCGTTTGCGATACCTGACAGGAATAGACCGCCGTCATACATAATATCGTAGCCGACAATCAAATAAGCAGTACAGGAAATGGCGAATAATGCGATGTTTTTAGTTAAGATTTCAGTGGTACTTTTCGAGCGTACCAAACCAGCTTCAAGCATTGAGAAACCTGCTGCCATCCACATAACTAATGCGCCACATACTAAGAAGTAGAATGTGTCTAAGGCGTATTGTAATTGAAAAACGTTACCTTCCATTTTACTGCTCCTTTAAAGTGCTTCAGAACCGCTTTCGCCTGTACGAATACGGATTGCTTGTTCAATAGGAGAGATGAAAATCTTGCCATCCCCAATTTTGCCCGTGTTTGCTGCTTTTGAAATTGCATCAATAGTTGCGTCTACAAGATCAGAAGCAACGGCTGCTTCAATTTTTACTTTTGGTAAAAAATCAACAACATACTCCGCGCCACGATAAAGTTCTGTATGGCCTTTTTGTCGGCCAAACCCCTTTACTTCTGTCACGGTAATACCATTTACGCCGATTTCAGATAACGCTTCGCGTACTTCATCGAGCTTGAATGGTTTAATGATTGCGGTAATCATTTGCATAGCAATGTGCTCCAAGATTTAAAAAGTAATTTGTAATGATGGTCATTAAATAGCGACTGAGCTTTTTTAATGGC
Organism: uncultured Thiotrichaceae bacterium; assembly: GCA_902727985.1. Lineage (GTDB taxonomy): Bacteria > Pseudomonadota > Gammaproteobacteria > Thiotrichales > Thiotrichaceae > HyVt-477. The sequence continues at coordinate 61,032 of CACVAY010000129.1, forward strand.
ATCGTCAATTTGTTAATAATTCGGTGAAGATGTGTTGTTGTTAGATGAAAAAACGCTGAAAATCTTTGCAGAGAGGAGTCAGGTTTTTCAGCGTTTTTGATTCTTTACAACAAAAGAACATCATCTGGCCCAGTAAAAGCAAAGAGTATGCCAATTGCTATAAAACATTGATTATTTTAATTATTGAGTAAAGGGTGTGTTTTGGGTGCAACGATTTGCTAATTAGCAACAAGAAAGAGTGCTACATTTGCACCAAAAGTGTGCAAATGCGGGGGAGGTTAAAGCATGCCTTTATCGATAATGAAGTTGATGATGTCTTGAGTGCCTTGTCCTTCTTTAAGGTTTGTAAATACAAAGGGACGCTCAATTCGCATACGTTTTGTATCACTTTCCATGACATCAAGCGATGCTCCAACATAGGGTGCAAGATCAATTTTATTGATGACTAGTAGGTCAGAGCGAGTAATGCCGGGGCCACCTTTACGTGGGATTTTTTCGCCTTCAGCGACATCAATCACATAAATAGTAAGATCTGCGAGCTCAGGGCTGAAGGTTGCGGAGAGGTTATCACCACCACTTTCGATAAAGATGACATCTAGTGTATTGAATTTGATTTGCAGGTCTTCTACAGCAGCGAGATTCATCGAGGCATCTTCACGAATCGCGGTATGTGGGCAGCCACCAGTTTCAACACCGACAATTCGCTCGGCTTCTAATGCTTCGCTTTTGGTGAGAAATTCTGCATCTTCTTGCGTATAAATATCGTTGGTAACGACAGCGATTTCATAGTTATCACGCATGGCTTTGCATAGTGCATCTAGCAGGGCTGTTTTACCAGAACCTACGGGGCCTCCGACACCGACGCGTAAAGGGTTGGACATGTTTTGTTCTCCTATGATCTAAAAATACGTGTGTATTGTGTTTCATGGCAGCTACTAGCGATGGCCAGTGCTGGCGATGATGCGCCAATATCGTTATCAGCTATCGCTAACCCCTGGGAAACGCTTTCAGGAATAGCAGCTGTCATTTGATGTAATATTTTTTGTCCTTGAGTTTGCCCCAAAGGAATAATTTTGACGGCGGATAGTGTCAGGTTTTCCAACCAACTCCAGACATAGCCATAGGCGGCATCCTCTAAGGGTATTTTCCAATGCACGGCGGCTACTGCGTAAGCCGCTGATTGACTTTGTGATAGTAAAGGCTTCCAGCTTGAGGCCAAGGGCGTATCAAGGCCGATTAACAGGTCTGTTAATGCTCGGCCGCGGTTTTTTTCCTCTTGCAGTAGTTCGCTGGTTTCGCGACTGGCGTTGAGATAGTCGATCCAGTATTGCAGAGTTTCCTTATCTTCTTTCTCCACTGCATGGTAGAGGTTTTTTAGAATTGGCAAATCTAGGTAGGTGATGCTTGTTTGCAGTTGATTTTCTAGCCAGTCTTGCAAGTTATTGGCTGATTCAATCCAACCTGATTCAACTGCCCATTCAATCCCCTGAGAATAGGTGAACGAGCCGATGGGCAAGCTTGGGCTAATCAGGTGCATGAGACGAAGTAGGGCGGTATTCGGTGCTTTCATGGATTAGTGGCTGTGTTCATGCACATGATGCTGGTGTGTGTCATCAGCGTGTGAGTGCCCATGACCGCCACCATATGCGCCTGCCTCAGGTTGAAACGATGCCTCCTCGACAGTAACGTGTAGGCCAAGTCCATGCAGCATGTCATCTAGCACATGATCATGTTGGTAGCGCAATAGATTGGTACTGATCTGTAAGGGGACATGGCGATTGCCAAGGTGGTAGCAAGCGCGTGCCAGCATCAAAGAATCATTACAATAGAGAGTGGAAACCGTTTCTTTTGCCGCTTTTACTTTGATGACTTCCCCTGTTTCAGCTTGCAGACAATCATCGTCATGTAAGATTGTGCCACGAGTTAAGAACAAACCAGCGTCAGTACCGTTATCAAGGCTTACGCGTTGACGGCTGATAATGCGACGTTCATACGGTAAGGTGAGTGTTGCAATTTCCTGGCTTATCTCTTCTGTGTCGGCAATTTTTTTGTGAATTTTGAGCATACGTATCCTTAGAAAAGAAAGTAGCGTTGTGCTAGTGGTAATTTGGTGGCTGGTTCGCACACGAGTAGTTCACCATCTGCACGCACTTCATAGGTTTGCGAATCTACATCGATAACCGGTTTATAGTTGTTGAGTAGCATGCTGTCTTTGCTTACTTTGCGGCAATTTTTCACTGTGCCAATCATGCTTTGTAGACCAAGTTTTTCATGCACGCCAGCTGAGTAGCCTGATTCTGAAAGAAAGGTCATTGACGTTTTGTATTTGGCTTTTCCAAAGGAACCAAACATGGGGCGATAATGCACGGGTTGTGGTGTTGGTATTGAAGCGTTTGGATCCCCCATAGGTGCAGCATTGACCATGCCGCCTTTAATAATCAGTGCGGGCTTTGTCCCGAAAAAGGCAGGCTTCCATAGAACGAGGTCGGCGAGTTTGCCGACTTCTACAGAGCCAACTTCATGTGAGATGCCATGTGTAATCGCTGGGTTGATAGTGTACTTGGCGATATAGCGTTTGGCCCGGAAGTTGTCGTGAGTTGTAGGGTCAGGGCCAAGGTTGCCGCGTTGTACTTTCATTTTATGCGCAGTTTGCCAGGTGCGCGTAATCACTTCGCCGACGCGCCCCATTGCTTGCGAGTCTGAGGCAATCATCGAGAATGCGCCCAAATCATGCAGAATATCCTCTGCTGCAATAGTTTCACGGCGAATACGTGATTCAGCAAAGGCAACATCTTCGGCAATAGCGGGGGATAGATGATGACATACCATCAACATATCCAAATGCTCATCAACAGTATTGATGGTATAGGGGCGGGTTGGGTTGGTGGATGAAGGTAAGATGTTATCGTAACCTGCAGCCTTGATAATGTCGGGCGCGTGTCCACCACCGGCACCTTCGGTATGGTAGGTGTGAATCGTGCGGCCTTTCATGGCTGCCAAGGTGTCTTCGACAAAACCGGATTCGTTTAAGGTGTCGGTATGGATGGCAACTTGCACATCGAGTTCATCGGCTACGCTCAGACAATTGTCGATTGCGGCAGGTGTAGTGCCCCAGTCTTCATGCAGTTTTAGACCAATCGCACCGGCATTAATTTGCTCGCGTAATGGATCTGGTAAGCTGGCATTGCCTTTACCAAGAAATCCCAAGTTCATCGGTAGATCATCAGCTGTTTCTAGCATGCGATGGATATTCCATGTGCCGGGTGTGCAAGTGGTGGCGTTAGTGCCTGTGGTTGGCCCTGTTCCACCACCTAGCATGGTAGTGACGCCAGACATGAGAGCTTCTTCTACTTGCTGAGGGCAGATAAAGTGAATATGCGAATCAATGCCGCCCGCAGTAAGGATTTGTCCCTCGCCAGCAATGGCTTCAGTACCTGGGCCGACGACGATAGTGACGCCCGCTTGCGTATCAGGGTTGCCAGCCTTGCCAATCCCCGAAATACGTCCATTTTTGATGCCGATATCCGCTTTAACGACACCCCAGTAATCCAGTATTAGTGCATTGGTGATGACAACATCTACGACGTCATCTGTGTTTAATTGGCATTGTCCCATTCCATCACGAATGACTTTACCACCGCCAAATTTGACTTCATCGCCGTAAAT
>CACVAY010000129.1:64797-68575 GCA_902727985.1 uncultured Thiotrichaceae bacterium
GCTGTGTTAGCACCCAGGTAACGTAATACCAATACATCGTTGACGAGAGTTGCGCCGACGTATCCAGCAGAAGAGATGCCGTTGACAGTCTCTCTCGCAACATTCAAAACCTCGGCATTTGCTGGAGTGGCGAGTAAAGTAGCTAAAACGGGCATGCCGCGCAAGCCAGCTAAGCCTTGTAAGTCTTTAGGGTTTTGTATGATCAACTGATCAATATAGCTGGGTTTTTGCTGTCGGTATATTGCGGTTTTAAAGCGTAAAGAGCCATTGTCAAAAGTTTCTCCTATCGCTGGACGCCCTAGGCATTGTACTTCCCAGCCAATGAACTGTGCCTCAGTATCTAATTCAATGTGAGTTGATAGTAGGCAATTTGCCCCAGGGAAGAAAATATTCTCTTGTGGTAGCCATTCCATGCAGCCATTAGCTATCTTGAAATGCTGATGCTGTGCCGCTAAACGATTATCTGACCGATAAAACTTGGTGGCCCCTGGTGTTGTCAACAAGGCTGTTGCGCCTTCTTCGATGATGGTTTGAATGCTTAGCTGATCTCCGCCTACTACGCCGCCAGGGGGGTGCAAAACATACGCATGACAAACCTCATCTTCTGGATAAAAGGGGCGTTGTATTGCTAGTGGTCCGCGTTGTTTTCGACTCGATAAAACCGTTTTTATAGGTCGTGCCGAAAAGCGCAGCGATAATTCTGCTTTCCAGCCATTTTCCGGTATCAATGGAGGGGGACGAGTCACTATGCGCAAAAGCTAGCTATTAATCCAACGTTTTACAATGAAGCTTAACCATATGATTAGTATCACCACAGGTAATAGCATGGTCGTGTGCATTAGCAAGTGGCTGGTTTCAGAGGGTGTTATAGCATGTGCAAACATACCAGTGTGAGCTGATGCAGATATCGAGAAGAAGAGGGTTGTTATGAGTAGTAAGAAAAAGCGCGGCATAAATAAAACCTCCTAATGTATTGTATTTATATGTTCGATGATTTTTCTGGCCTGGCTTAGCGTGTACAAACCGGAAAGTTGACTAACGCCATGAAAGCAAAAACCATGCCGAAAGACTTGCCTCAATCTATCATAAAGAGAATGTCGTAGCAGATAATCATTTTAGTGGAAATATTATAAAGTATAAGAGATGTGTGAGTGGAGATAATGAGGAAAACGGTTTGATTGCTTCTTCATCAAAAAATAGAAAGTCGACGTTTGCACTTTATTGGTGCAAACGTTTTATTAATCTCAAGGGAGTTGCCAATTGATCGTTGTTTTGCCTGTATTTTCCAAATGCTCGTTAATTCGGGAAAAGGGCTTGCTACCAAAGAAACCTCGTCTGGCTGATAAGGGGGAGGGGTGAGCTGAGGCTATGATTAAATGGCGAGTTGGATCAATTGCAGATTCATGTTTCTGCGCCTGTTTGCCCCATAATACAAACACCAAGTCATCACGGTCATGATTTAAGGCTTCAATAATCTTTTGGGTAAATGCTTCCCAGCCTGTTCTTTGGTGCGCGCCAGCATTACCTTCTTCGACAGTGAGCACGGTATTCAATAATAAAACCCCTTGATCTGCCCACGCTTGAAGGTGGCCGCTGTGGCTATTATCAATACCAAGGTCTTCCAGTAATTCTTTATTTATGTTTTGCAGAGAGCGTGGTAGTGGTTTTACATCAGGCATGACAGAAAATGATAGACCATGTGCATGGCCAGCAGTTGGGTAGGGGTCTTGGCCAAGAATGACGATTTTTACTTGATCAAAGGCAGTGGAGTTGAGGGCATTAAACCAAAGTGGTTTGGCTGGCAGAATACTTTTCCCGAGCAGAGCTTGGTCTTCGAGAAAATGCAGCAAGTTCTGCGTGGAGGGGGTGCTGAATTCATCCGTGAGTATAGATTGCCAAGAAGGATGTAGCGCAGGAATTGTGTGAAACTGGGTATTAGTCATTAGTGAGATACTGGTTTGTAGAGTTGGGCGTATTGTATCCGACTCTACAAACAAGGTATGTCGAATCCACATGCTTATTTATTCTTTGCGCTGATTTCAACGTGCGCGCATGTGTTTCCTTCGCATTCCAGAGTGCGTGGTACTCGATCAAACCATAAAAAACTTATACTCTCAGGATATAAGCTGGTTTAGCAAGGACTTGTATCTGTCGCTTACCCGTTCACCAAAGAGTGGGTCATTGGCTTCAGGCATTTTTGTGGCTATTTCATTCCAGTCATCATCGGATAATGTTTCGATAATATGCGGAAACAGTGCATTTTCCTCCGTATTCAGATGATCCAACTGACGTTGTAAGTAGGCACGAACTTTATTGCTGAATGCTTTGCGTGGATAAAGACCGACATCAAGAATGAACCCTTCCAGCAGTTGGTGGATTTCTTGGCGCATCTTGGGAAACTCCTCATGATCAAGTTGTAGTTGCTCGATAACTTTTGGTATATCTTGGGATTTATTAAGATAGACCGTAAAGATGAGGTCTTCTTTTGGGTGGTGAATGAGATCAGGGTATCTTTCAACGTAGTCGATAATATCCAGCATTAGATGAAGGTCTGGTGCATCATCGTCATGCTCGAATTTATCGAGTAATTTCTCCAGTAGTTTGATGAGTTTGACAAAGTTTTCGTGATCGGTATGTAGATCAGTCATTATTGAGTTCATAACTAAGGTTCCATGCAGGTGGCGAAGACTTTATCGTGCAATATCGTTGGAGTTTGATCATTGATATAGGTCATGAGAAGTTGTGGGAAACTTGGCCAAATAGCTAAGTAGTTGATGATTTACCCAATGTTCTTTGAGCTATCGGTAAGGTTGATTTTACGCTGCATACCCTTAGTGCAGGCAAGAGAGCGCGGAACTATAATGAATGTTTTATCAAGCGGGGAGCTATACGGTCAGATATTTCTTAATCAGTTGGTCACCCAGGTCTTCCATTGCGCCATCAGCTACATGTTTACCTCGATCTAAAATACAGAAGCGATCTGCAACACGACGCGCAAAAGGGAGTTTCTGCTCGACAAGTAAGACGGTGAGGCCAATGTCTTTATTGAGCTTACGAATAATATCACCAATTTCTGCGACGATATTCGGCTGAATGCCTTCAGTAGGCTCATCCAGAATCAATAATTTGGGATCAATGACCAAAGCTCTGCCAATCGCTAATTGCTGTTGCTGTCCACCTGATAAATCACCGCCACGGCGATTGAGCATGTCTTTTAGAACTGGGAATAAATCGAAAATAAATTTAGGGATTTCCTTTTTTTTATCAGCGCGGGCAGGTAAGCCAATTAGCAGGTTTTCTTCGACGGTGAGTAGGGGAAAGATTTGTCTGCCTTGAGGTACATAGCCGATTCCTAGGCTGGCTCGGTCTTCAGCATCTCGTGTTAGAAGATTGTCACCTTCAAAGTGAATCACGCCATCACTGACTGGGAGTAAGCCCATAATGCTGTCTAACAAGGTGCTCTTCCCAACGCCATTACGCCCCATGAGGCACGTGCATTGACCTTCTGCTACATGTAAATCCAAATCCCATAGCGTGTGACTTTCACCGTAAAACTGATTGATTTTTTCTACCGTTAGCATTGTTTACTCTCCCAAATACACTTCGATTACTTTCTGATCGTTTTGCACATCATCCATACTGCCTTCTGCCAGTACGCTGCCTTGATGGAGTACGGTTACTTTCTTCGCAATTGAGCGTACAAAGTCCATATCGTGTTCAACAACGACGACGGAATGTTTGCCAGCTAATGAGGTGAGTAATTCGGCGGTGCGATCCA
>CACVAY010000130.1 GCA_902727985.1 uncultured Thiotrichaceae bacterium
TGGCCCAATGGTGGTGGCGGTAAATCCTGGTTCATTACTTGCCAGTAAGATGGTGAAAGAGGGCTTTGGTGTTGCGGGGCATGATCTGGGTATTGGTGCAGATATCTTGGTTCGTGCGGCGCTTTCGGATGAGTTTGCTGATGCTTCGGGTAAGTATTTCGATAATGATGCCAAGCAGTTTGCGAATCCTCATGCTGACGCACTTGATGAGCAGAAAACAGAGGTTGTTGTAAAAGCTATCGAAACTATTTTAACTGATTTGGATGCGTGAGCTTTTAGAGCTATAAGCCCAAAAGGGAGGTGATAATCACTCGCATTCCTTTATCTGATAAGGGTCAAGCTTGTCTTATTTTGTTGCTTCACATGTTATTGATATAAGTTTTTTCTAATATACTCCAAGGCATACGAATAATTTATTTCACCAGAGTCTCCTTCACGAAAACTGGCTAACCGTTCTTGTGAAATCGCTAGGAGACGGACTCCGAGTGAGCCTTTTAGTAACAAGGAATGATGAAATGAAAAACGTAGCATTAAAAGCTTCATTAGGAGCTTGCTTGATGGGGGTCTTGGCTGTTTCACCGGCTTTACTCGCTGATACTGAGCAACAAGTTGTTGTGAGTGCGGCTGAATTACAGGCTGCGATTGAGGCTTTCGGGGTAGTGCCTAATGAGGCTGAGCAGGCAACACAGGTGTCGATTGAAATGATTGAGAAAATGCAGCAACCTGCAGAACCTCATCAGGAAATTGCGACTATACCTGACAACTTATTGGATCTAGCTCCATTCTAATCAGGATAGTAATCACCCCAAGAGTTATATGATTTGGGGTTCAATGGGGACATCGGTAAGGATGCCCCCATTGTGCTGAATCTAAATTCATTCGGCTAACTTAGAGTTTTACTTCTGATAAAGCGACGCGTTTGGTTTCTTTTAGATCAGCTGTCAAAACCTTATCTAATGATTCAGCGAGCTTAGGTGTCAGCAAATGATAGAACACCTCTGCGCGTACTAGCGTGATGCCTTCTCCTTGGATTTTATATTCCATGACGCGCTCTTCATGGGGCTTGAGGCGTGTATCACTTAATACTTCCTTAGCTTTTGGTGGCATAGCTGGCTTACCTGCGCCATCCCCTAAGGTGTAGTACATGACTGCATCCTTATCTTCTTTCATCGGATGTGTTTTATAATTCTGCCATACCACTTCACCCTGTTCGTTATAAGCGACTAATTTCAAATACGCATTGCGGAAAGGGCTGCCTGTTGGGAAATTGTGCGGTAACAGGTTTTTCATGGTTACTATCGCTTTCAAGTTAGCATCAGCCTTATCGACATGCAGTTGCATTTTTAAAGATTTGCGAAGCATGTTCTTATCATGACCACCTGCCCAATTATGGCTTGCATGGCCATTTACCATGGGCATGTGACAAGACTGGCAATTTACCTGTGAGCCACTATCAGCATACTCATTACCAGTATTACAGAGCGCTACACCATTGAAGTTTTTACGTTGGTCGTGACACCCTAGGCAAATTTCGTTGCTTTTGTAGATGGCTGAATGCTTACCTTCCATTGGGAATGGGTGGAATGTTGGATCAGCAGGCCCTGGGGTTGTAGCTTGAGCACTAGTGGTATAGTTTTTACCTGAAGGAGATTGCAGACTCGTCGTGGAGTTGACATAAGCAGCCTGCCCCAGTTGCTGTTTTCCCTCTGGTGAAGTTGTACCCTTGTAGCCTGAAATGGTGTGGCAGTAGACACAATTCACGCCTTCAGCAAATGCAGGTTTTGCATCAAGCTTGGTCTTTTTCTGCATAGCGGCATTCGGCGCGTGGCATTTTAAACAAACAGGATATTTGCCTTTTTTCTTTACGCCTTCTTCTTTAGGGTCGCCAATCACTTTTCGGTAAAAAGCATCATGGATCGGGTCAGCCATTGGTGTGCTTTGCGCATGCATAGAGCCTTTCCACTCATTGAATATTTCTACGTGACAACTGCCACATACCTGAGAGCTTACTTCATGAGGAGCTGTTGGGATTGGGGTGTTAACAGTTGTTGAATCAGAGGTTGTGGTAGGGCTTTCAGCAAACGCGATGGCAAATAGGGGGATGAGTAGACTGACTGAGGCAAGACGCAATAGCCGTAGGCGTGATAATTTCATAGTTTTCTCCTAGCGAAAAGTCAGGGCGCGCACCCTGAAGTTCAAGTTTTATACGAATCCTGTGAGTTTGTGTTGGTCATTGATAATGACCAGATTCGTGATCTACTCATGGGATATGAGTATTCCCACATATTCTATAAGCTTAATATTGACTGAACGACAATCTATGTTGATTTATGAGATTTATACTCACAAAAAATCAGAAGCTTGGAGAGAAATTACAAAAGAGGGAGCTACGGTTGGAATGAAGAAAGCAGGGCATCTGGATGAGGGGGTTCATAATGTGGGTTTATCGTAGTTAAGTAGTGGTTCACCAGAATATTCATAGGAAAATTTTTGTGAAAACATGACCGTTTACATCTACTTTGCCATTTAAGGCATTATTTACGATACCAAGAGGAGAACAATATGAGCTTATTCGTTTCAAATATTGAAGGACCTGCAACTGATGCTAAAGCTTCTATGCAAAAGCGACATACCATTAAAATGATGGCAGTAGCGTCTATTGCAAGTTTAGCGATGATGGGGGCAGTACCCAATGCGATGGCAGAAGATGAAGCGCCTATGTCAGTTAACGTGAAACGATTGAG
>CACVAY010000131.1 GCA_902727985.1 uncultured Thiotrichaceae bacterium
CTTAAAAGCGTGATAATTTGATTCATGAGCAGTTGTTGTTATTTTCATATGCGTTGTGGTGACTGCATATGCTAACAACTGCTCACTTATTCGTCCTAATAATCCCTATATTTGGCGAAGGTATTGTATTAGACAGAGGGTTTACGAAAGAAGAAATCTCTAAATTGTGCGCTAGCGGCGACTCGCCCAATACCGAAACAATCGTGACAAAAGAAACAGAGATATCTTGTCCATCGGCTCAAGGTATGGCTCGTATAGAAACTGTCATAGAGCAAAATCCACCTGTAAGTAATACAGATTGGGCTCGACTGCGAGGGAGAATGAATGTATATGGTTGCGAGACGTTAACAAAAGGCATAAAGCTTGAAGTCATCGAGAAGCAAGCAATAGAAGGCTCGAAGTCAATTATCATCCTTGCTCGTCTTCCATCTGGCACAACAGCCTATATTGCAAGAAGCCAAGATAAATCAGAATCTAACTCACTGCCTATTGTAGAGCAGCAAATACTACCCAAGCCCAAGGAAGAAGTGAATGATGAATACAAGACAAGACATGTCCTTCTTAAAAGTAAAGATAAGGCTGGAGAGATTATAAATAGAGCCAACAAAGGGGAAGATTTTTCATCTTTAGCAAAGAAATATTCCACAGGCCCTTCAGGTTCAAGAGGTGGGGATTTGGGATGGCTTGATAGAACAACTTTAATCGATTATTTTGGGGATGCCGTAACAAAAATGAAAGAGGGATCGCATTCTTCATCTCCAGTTAAAACAGAGTTTGGATGGCATGTCATAAAGCTTGAAGGCGTGCGTGAGAAAAGATGATTCCATTTATTTTTGGCTAAATGCAAACCTTCGCTGCGCTTTGCACAGTCCTGTTAGCTTGGTGTTATACGTAAAGGAACATCACTGCATTTCCCGTTGAAGAAAAATATATTCTAAATACTGAAAAAGAGTTAGGTGTAAAATTCCCTGATTCATTTCGTAAGAGAGTGATGGTTTCTAACGGAGAAGGCGTTGAGGTAAAACAGGATTGTTTTGCACTACATCCTTTCTATGACACTTCAGATAAAAAGAGCATTAAAAGAACCTTTAATAGCATTTTGCATGAGACAATAAAAGAACGTAAAAATTACGGGCTTCCCGAGAGCTTATAGTAATTGGTAACAATGGTGGCGGTAATATTTTGGTTTACAAAGTTGAAAATAATGGAAATTTAGGCAATACAGTTTATTGGTTAAATCATGAAACATCAGAACTGATATTTGCTGCTAATGATTTTAGTGAATTAAATCAAAGCGTATAACAAGTGATTGTGGTTTCAAGTTCTCCTGTTGATAAGGCAAACTGATGAACATGGGGCGGGTTTGCAATAACCTGTGTTTGTTAGTGTGCTTCGTATTTCAGCAATCACTAATTTGAAGAAATAATCTACTAGGCGCATACTCTAACTACCCACAGAAACGCATGGAGCCAGCATGAATCCAAGCACCTTTGTTATTTCCTTTCAGTCCCCTGATAAACATCCATTAACAATCGTTCGTGCGGGAATCTCGGTGAAAAACCGCGTCCTACCCCACAACTCAAGAAACTCACTATTGAGGTTTGTGTAAATGATAACGCTTACGGTTAATGCTCGATCTGTTGAGGTAAATGATGGCTCAACTTTGCTCGATGCCGCTAGGGAAGCTGGCGTGTATATTCCGACACTTTGTTACTATCCTCGCCTGCCATCTCACGCTGTATGCCGCATGTGTCTGGTTACTATTGATGGTGAATCCCGACCACAGCCAGCCTGTATCACGATGGCAAAAGAAGGGGATGTTGTCGAGACAGATTCCAGGGAATTGCAGGAATTTCGTAAAACCGATGCAGAATGGTTACTGGCGAGACACCCGAACGACTGTATGCGATGTGAGGTTAACGGTTTTTGCAAGTTACAGAGTTTTGTTAGTGAGAATCAATTAGAGGACTGCTGGGAATATGTGCCGAGAGGATCCATAGAGCATCCGGAACATAATCTGACTGATCACACATCGCCGAGTATCTGGCGTGATCTTTCAAAATGTATTGAATGCGGTTTGTGTGTAGAAGCGTGTGGCGATCAAGGGCAGCAGCAACATGTGATCGGCTTTGCAGAGCGTGGGTCAGGACGATTGCCTGTGACTGTTTTTGATCAATCTCTCGCTGATACTACATGCATCTCCTGTGGTCAATGTACACTCGTTTGCCCTGTCGGCGCATTGATCGAGACACCACATTGGCACGATGTTCTGCATACGCTTGATGGCCGTAGACGATTATCGGCGGTACAGGTTGCGCCTGCAACGCGCATTGCCATTAGTGAAGAGTTTGGAATGAAGCCCGGTACTGTGAGCACGGGTAGAATGATCAATGCCTTGAGGCAGCTGGGTTTTGATTACGTGTTTGATACGAATTTTGCGGCTGATTTAACCATTATGGAGGAGGGCACAGAGTTTCTGACACGGCTTAAAAAACAGGAGAAGTTGCCGCTATTGACTTCCTGCTGTCCGGGATGGGTGAATTGGGTAGAGATAAACCGACCTGATCTTCTGTCACACTTGAGTACCACAAAATCACCACAGCAAATGCATGGTGCACTCACGAAACGGGGAGCCTTCGCGCGTGCGCTTGGCCCCGATTTTGCAGAAGGTAAAGCAGAGCCCTATGTTGTTAGTGTGATGCCATGTACAGCTAAAAAGGATG
>CACVAY010000132.1 GCA_902727985.1 uncultured Thiotrichaceae bacterium
GCCCAAGAGATTTGGCTTACGAATGGCGTAGCATTAATGAGTTTGCCTGTTTCACGGTTCAGTACGTAGAAGAAGCCATTTCTGTCAGCGTGACCTAAGGCTTTCGTCACCTTTCCATCTTTCTTAAGATCGAAAGAAACCATCTCATTTACACCATCATAATCCCAGCCATCGTTAGGTGTGAATTGATAATGCCAAACAATCTTTCCGGTATCAGGGTTGATCGCCAATGTTGATGCAGAGTAAAGGTTATCACCAGGGCGTAGATGTGAGTTCCAAGGTGCAGGGTTACTGGTTCCAAAGAACAGCAAGTTGGTATCTGGATCATATGTTCCACCTAACCAGGTTGCAGCACCACCTGTTTTCCAGAGGTCTCCAGGCCATGTTTTTCCGGCTTCACCGCCGGTAATACCATTGTCTTCACCATTTAACGTGCCCATGTGGCCTTCAACAGTTGGACGAGACCAAACTAGCTTACCTGTCATCGCGTCACGTGCTTGAACAGCGCCAACGATACCAAATTCACCACCTGAATTACCCGTAATCAACTTACCTTTTACAATGATAGGTGCTGCTGTGTATGAGTAACCCGCTTTGTAGTCGCCTATTTTCTCTTTCCAAACGACTTTACCCGTCTCTTGATCAAGTGCGACTAGCTGCGCATCTAATGTGCCAAAGATAAACAGATTGCCATACAAAGCACCACCTCGATTTACAACATCACAACACGGCAAAATGCCATCTGGAAGACGATGATTGTACTGCCAAATCTCTTCACCTGTTTTCACATCAGCCGCGAAAACACGAGAGTAAGAAGCAGTGACAAAGATTTTACCATTGTGAACTAAAGGCTGTGATTCTTGACCACGTTGCTTCTCTCCACCATATGAAAGTACGTAAGCAGGCGTTAAACCCTTTACATTCTCCCTATTCATAATATCTAAGGGACTGAATCGTTGAGCTTGAGGGCCTATTCCATAACCCACCACATTGCCTGTATTTTTTGCATCATTCAGTATGTCTTCATCAGAAACACCGGATAAGCCCGATGCGCTGACGGACACAGCTAGCGATGCTGCAAACACCAGTTTTTGCATAATTCTTTTTCGGTTCATCATATATTCCTCATCTCCTTAGGGTATATAAATTATGGTATTAATTAACTGCATCAGCTTTTGGCTTTGCGATTAAGCACCAACACATTGCGCAGAGCCTTACCTGTACCTGCCGCTATGCAGATATATTCGAAATATCAATATCTTGAAAATGTCTTGGCTACAATCTGCCGTTGAAAATACCCAAGAAAAATCAAAACTTAACTTCCCAGAACATACCTATATAACCTATTCTGTAGAGAGTTCCCTGTCTTGCTTTTTAGTCCAAAATGCTATACTTATTGTCCTGCACATTTAGGCTTGAACGTATAAACATTGGCATTTAGAGGCTATTCAGTCATTACTTAACAACCAATCTATACTAAAATAATAGATAGCCTGTATTAGGACGATGTCAATTTGAGCCTCCCTTAGATCACTGATTAGAAAAACAAAAACTTTAAAGATAAAGCAAGGGAAATTGAGGAGAAAACATGAACAGACAGAATATAAACACTCTGAGAAAACCCACAAAACTGATCGAAAACAGAACTCAGTTTGCAGGACCAGAATCTGAAGTCAGTATCTATGACACCTATGAAGCTGCCTCTAGAGTTGACTTGCATGCAGATCAAGTTCTCTATTGCGGGATGATTTCAGGAAAAAAGGTCATGCATAGCCCAGGCTGTGATGAACAGATATTTTTACCACATGAGTCATTTATCATGGCCCCTGGCACCAGTGTAGAAATAGACTTCCCTGAAGCAAACAAGAGCTCCCCTACAAGCTGTCTAACGGTTGAGATTTCCAAAGAAAAAATAGCCTCAGTCGCTGAGTGTATGAATGAATCCTTTCCTCTGGATTCCATACAACGTGAATGGAATTATGACACCCAGGTTCTACACACCAGTCATTCAACAGCCACGCAAAGATTATTAACCCGACTATTAACCATATTCACAGAAAACCACCCTGACAAAAATATGCTGATAGACTTGAATATTTCAGAGTTAATCATTCGCATGATGCGTAAGCAGGAGCGGGAGTTTCTTCTTAGCCATTGTTCCGCAGAACCCGATGCGAACAGTCTGACTGAGGCACTTAGCTGTATAAAGAAAAACCTTGCGAAAGGTTTATCTATTGAAGAACTCTGTCAAATAGCCTGTATGAGTCGTAGCCGCCTATATTACGAATTCAAAAACAAACTAGGTTGTTCCCCAGCAGAACTACAGCAACAATTGCGTTTGAAAGAAGCCACCAAACGCCTAAGAAGAGGAGATGTTATAACCACCATCTGTTATGACCTTGGCTTTAGTAGCCCTAGCCATTTTAGCCGCCGTTTTAAATGCTGCTTTGGATGTACACCAACGGAATATCGAAATAAGTACTTCGCCTCTAACAATTTGCCAAAAAACACATTTTAGAAAATGTAAATTCTGGCCCTCATCTTCCAATAAAAAGTTGTTTTAAATTACTTATTATCCTATCGCCCTATTACAGATCAATAACTTAACATTTCTTAACAAAATTCCCTTTCATATTACTCTTTTTATCTGATTACATTAGAAATGTTCATGTTTGCATAAGAAAGCTCTGATTAAATCTTTTTTTTGGAATCGGGACTTCAGCCCCGCCCTTCGTAATTGATTTTCAATATGTTAGGCGAGGCTAAAGCCTCGATTCCAATATTGTTTGGACTTGATCAGAGGTTCCATAATAGACATACACTCAATATCCAGAATATGATCATGGCCACGTTTCCAAGAAGTTATTATGCCAGAAAGTAAAACGACTCAATTTAATGGTAGCCCTATGCGAAAAAAGAAACCCAGCTTATCTCAACAAGTTAAAGAACAAGCCGAACAGATAAAGCAACTGACTATTCTTTTACAACAAAAAGAACAAGAATTGGAACATCTAACACAACAGGATAGCTTGATTGATGACCTGACTCAGAAGCTTAATCAATCTGATCAGTCTATAATAGCCGCCAACAAACTTGTCTCTGAACAAGCTAAAAAAATAGACAAACTAACTACCACCCAGAAACGAGAGAAGGAGCGAGATATGACAACTGCTGCTGAGCAAGCTGAACTGATTGATGGTTTAACGACCAAACTTTTGGAAGTCGATATTAAATTGTCTGCAGCTTCCATGCAAAATAAACACGTCGTAGCAAAAAACATTGTCAAAAGCCATATGATTGCAGGCATGGCACTGGGTATGGTTCCAGCACCATTGTTTGATATTGCCGCACTAACAGCCACAGAACTCAATATGCTCCGTACCTTGAGCAAACATTACGATATTGATTTTGATGAACAAAAAAGCAAGGTATTAGTGACATCATTGCTTAGTGGTTCGTTGCCAGTACTAACGGTACTGAGCTTGAGTAGTGTCGCGAAACTCATTCCAGGTATCGGTACATTTGCAGGAGGCATGAGTATGACAGTGCTAGCTGGAGCGGTCACTTATGCAACAGGACAGGTATTTATTCGTCATTTTGACTTAGGTGGTACCTTAGAAGATTTTGATAGCCAATACTGGCAAACCTACTTCAAACAGGAACTTGAAGAAGGAAAATCATTTGTAAAAAACCAACTCAAGAAGAACAAAACTCCAAACGAATAATGTGTTTCCACTATAAAACCCATTTATGTTAAGAAATGTTGCAATTGATTCCATTAGCGCTAAAGCGGTGAAATAATTACCAGCATATTTCTTGTAGCGCGTATCTTGCGCGAAGGACTCCTCCCCATGCCGGATAATAAAAAGCCCTCCTCCATCAAGCCTAAACCTGGTCAGGATACTCATGATCCTGGCAACCATAAAAAACCGATACTAAAACAACAAATCAAAGAGCAAATACAGCGGATTGAGGAGCTTACCGCCCAACTGGCGAAAAAAGAACAAGAGCTAGTCGCACTAACTAGCCAGGAGCATTTGATTGAAGATTTGGACCACAAGCTTCAGGAAACAGAGCAAGCGATACAAGCAAACCATAAACAAACTCAATCACAAGCAAGAACAGTCGATGTACTAACAAGCCAACGAAAAGAAAAAGAACAACAAATAACCACAACGACTGCTGAACAGGCCACATTAGCTCATGAGCTATCTGAGAAAATTCAAGAAGTGGAAATTAAACTAAGCGCTACTTCCATCCGTAATACGCATATCGTGGCTCAAAACACGGTCAAAACGCACATGATTGCAGGTATGTCGCTAGGACTTTTACCGTTACCATTATTTGATATTGCAGCACTGACTGGAATTCAGCTAAACCTGTTACGCAGTCTTAGCAAACACTACACTGTTGATTTTGACGAACAGAAAGGCAAAGCAGTACTAACCTCACTGCTCAGCGGCGCCTTACCCGTGATGAGTATCGTAGGACTGAGTAGTTTAGCTAAGATTATACCAGGCATCGGCACCATAGGTGGGAGCATAAGTATAACGGCACTCACTGGTGCCGTCGTTTACGCAACAGGGCAGGTTTTTATCCGGCATTTTGAATCTGGGGGAACCTTTCAAAATTTTGATAGCCAGCATTGGCACGCTTTCTTCAAAAAGCAAATCAACGAAGGTAGAAGGTCAACTCGCAACACACTTGATGCCTCTAAAAGCTAACAAAACCATGCAACTCTAATTTAAACATTTGATCATAGGAAGAAAGGAATACACACTATGGCTGATAATTTATTAAAAGGGGATCCTTTTTTTATCGAATTTGAACAAACATTCTTACATGGAGATATTCTGCTTAAAGAAAGTGCTGACGCCCCTCCTTCCATTCTATGTTTACATGGTGGAAGCCCTTCTGCAGAACGAAATAACTTTTTTTTGTTACGACAATTATTACTGAATCAATATGGCTTATCGTCCTGTAGTTTTGATTTTATTGGACATGGAAGCACCGGCGGAAAACTGCAAGACTCTAGTTTGCAACAACGTACGCGACAAGCCAGTGATATTGTCGATGCATGCTTTGACAGCAAACCGTTTAGCATCTTGGCACAAGGAATGAGCGCATACACCGCGCTTAAATTAACTCAAGTTTTCAGCGTTAGTAATTTAGTGTTACTTACGCCAAAGATTTACAGCCATAATAACTATTCACTCCCCTTTGGAGAAGACCTTTTACAAATGGCTCAGCTCCCGAATAACTGGAAAAACAGCGATGCTTGCTCCATTATTGAAAACTTCCAAGGCAAAATCAGCCTTATTGGAACGGATCAACATAAGCGTATCTCAACGAAAGTTATCAATACACTAAATGAGCATGCGGTATCAGCAAAGCAGAAACAAACTCTGGAAATCACCAGCCCCCATCATCAATTGATCAGTTTTGCTGATCATGAGCCGGAAATATTAGTAAAAATCACCAAAACTATAGCGAATGTACTTGATACTCCCAAAATCAACTATCATTGAGGTTTGTTGTTCAAAATAGTGCTATTTGATTATTCACCTTTACCTCGCAATAAGGGTAAAGCGGCATTAACGCCTCCAGCTCCCAGACTAAGCGCATACAAACCCATTGCACCATAAATCCGCATATGAAACAGGAATACACCACCGATACCAGCAATCCCTGGCAGTAAGGCCCAAGCCAGACCTGATTTCATATTACGCTCAAAACCCTTGGAAAATGTAAACAGTGTATCCAATTGTTTTAAACTTTTATCCATCAATACAATATTTGCCGTATCTGTGGCTACGGTGGTAGCGCCAGCAATAGAGATAGCCACTTGGGCTTTCTTCATGGCAACGGCATCATTAATTCCATCGCCAATAAAACAGACTTTACTGCCTGTCGCCTGCATGGCCTCGATATGCTTAGCCTTATCCTCTGGCAAGGTTTCAGCAAAGTACTGTTGGATACCCAGCGATTCTGCAAGTTTTCGAGTCGGCTGTTCATGATCACCCGAAAGAATACAAAGCTTCAGACCTCGCTGGCGTAGAGTTCGTATCATCTCAGGCACCTCTGGACGCAGCGCTATCTGTAATTCGATAACACCTGCTAATTGCCCCTCAATAGCCAGATAGACCTTCGAATGTTCCTCATTAATATCAGATAGCAACCAAGCACCTTCTTCTGGCAAGTTGATACCTTCCTTTGCCATAAAACGCTGGCTACCGAGTAGAATATTCTGCCCTTGAATGCTTGCTTTGATGCCATAACCTAATTCGTAATGCACCTGTTCCATCGCCTCAAGCTCCAGGTTTTTTTGCTCTGCGGCCTGTTGAATAGCCCGAGCGACTGGGTGAGTTTGTCGATGCTCTACGGAAGCTGCCAATGCCAATACCACATCTTCCTGAAAACCCTTACAGGTATAAATTTGACCAACGCAGGGCGTTTCTTGTGTCAGGGTTCCAGTTTTATCAAACACTACTGTATCAACCTGCCCTAATAACTCCAGGGCCCGCCCATCCTTCACTAAAATACCTTGTTCCGCAGCCAGCTTCAGGTGGTTTAATACCCCCAATGGAACCGTGATACGTACAATATCAGAGAAATTGCAATTAGTGATCGCCGTCGCACTAACCGGGCCCATGGTACCCAGAGCAACACCACTCAAAACCAGTGTTGGCAACGTTAGGCGATTCGCGACTTTCGTTCCACGAGCCTCAATCGTTGACTTGAAATCTACGGTATTCTGTAGAATCTCACCAATCTGTGCGGCAACCGTATCCTTGCCTGCTTTTTCAACCCGAAGGTGAAACTTACCCCCAACTAGCAAAGTACTGGCAAACACCTCATCACCCAGTCTTTTTTCTTGGGGTTGGGATTCACCGGTAAGCATATGCTGGTCGATAGTTGCAACACCTTGTACAATTTCTCCGTCAAAAGGAATAGCTTCACCAGCATGGACAACCACTACATTACCAGCCTCCACCTGCTCAAAAGGCACTTCAATTTCCACACCCTCACGCCACAACCAAACAGATTGGGGACGGTTATCAAATAATTTAAGCAGCTTTTGATTCGAATGATCTTCTGTCTTAAGTAAAGCTTTTTGCCCAAGAAAATACAGCGCATTAATAAATGTAGCAGCGAAATAATAGTGGGTAGCCAAGGTACCAATAATGGCAATAGAATCCACAGCGCTTGCGCGTAACTGGCGTTTTTCTTTCCAGCCAACAAACGTATCGCGGAAGATGGATGTCGAACCGTACAGTGTCAGAGGTACAGATACAAACAGTAGAGGTGGATATGCCAAGCTGGCAATTCCGCTTGTCCCCATAGCCAATAAGGAAATCTTTAAATTCTGATCCGCATCAACCTTACGCTGCTGCATATCATGTTCATGTTGCTCAACCAGGGATTTTGAAGCCTTGCTAGTTAGCGCCTTAGCATCTATCACCTCAACATCCTTTCCTGAATGTTGAATACTCTTGCGTCCACGCAAAAGTGATATTGTACTTGCCAATGCAAGCCCACCGCCAATGAGTATTATAGGAAATGGCATTTTTCACCCCTTATTATCAATAACATACATTTTTATCTATTCAATCAGAAGTAACTCGTTACTACGCTGTTTTAACAGTCAGGCCTTCTTTCATGGCTTGTTGGAACTGACTTCGTTGATGCTTACCGTTAAAATTATGCAGACCACCACCAGACTCAAAGTGTTTAATGAATACTTGGCCAGAGGCGTAAACCATCGCTCCTGCAAGTGCCGACAGGCTAGCGCTTCCTCCCAATGTGCCAATACCGGGGATAATTTTAGTCAAACTACTCACGCCAACCAAAGCTGTGGTGGGCAAAGAACCACCAATCATAGAAACTAGCGTAGCCTTTCCACGCTTCTTATTAAAATCAACACCATAGTGAATGCTAAGACTATGTAGCATATTCAGCTGTGTCGTAGTAAGGCCAGCAATATCTATCAACGGGATAGGAACCACACTGACAGTCATTCCTGCCAGCATATGTTTTTTTACAATATTCTGAGCCTGCTGATGCCTATCCTCATCCGTGTTAGAAACGACTGGCTGATTATCAAGTGTAGTATTAGCACTAACAGAGGACTTCGGCTTCTCCTCTTCTTTCGATGCTAAAGGATCTCCCAAGCTATTTTTTTTCTTTTTATTCAGTATACCGCTTAGTTTACGATAGCTGCTGAAAGGCGCTTTTGTACTTACCTCCGGGCTTTCCATCGGCGGCTGTTTTGTAGTATTTCCTAGTGCCGTTTTACCCTTCATGAAGGGTATTTTTGCTCTGATCTTATGCATGAATACATTGAATTGATCGCGACGACTTAAGGGCTCAGATCCTTCCGTTTTTTGCTTTGAACGTCGTCTATTTTCAGCATGCTGTTGAAGCATATGGCTATCTGCAACTTTATTTACCCCTTTCTTTACAGATGCCACTACCTTATTTCGGAGATTTAGATCTCTGGTTTCCTTCCCCATTGTTTCAGCTTTAGCTTCTGAATTTTTTGCAAATAAATGTTTTTTAGTTTTTGATAAAAACGGCCTGTCTCCAACCTCTTTTCTCTCTTCCTTTTTAGAGGAAACGACTTCATCATTGCCATCCGATTGCGCCATATCTATCTCAGAAGATTGCTCTGGCTCTACCTCTATTTTTTTTGGAACTTGCTGCTCAGCCATGACAGGTGATGTTTCTATTGCTTGTGGCTGCGATAAAGCTTCTTCATCAACAGCTAACAGACTCATGGGCAAAGGAGGCTGTAAAGCTGCCCGACGTTCTTTGAGTCGGCTAATGACGTGATCAGCATGCACGCGTAACGCATAAAACTCTGCCATATGCGACAAAGGCACAGAAACCTCTTTTGCAAGCTCTCCATGCAGTTGGATCAGTTTCTCCATTGCCCGCTCAGTAGCACCAAGCTTAAAATGATCCAGCTTACGATCTATCTGATTTAGCTCTTTATACCAACGATATATTTTAGAACGAATGCGCCATTTATACAGCGGCATCATGCCCTTGATGAGTGGGATCAACAAGGTTGCCAAAGGGATCAATAAAACTTTGAGTTGATCGAGCCGACTGGCAATTGAAAACGGGAAAATTTTTTCCAGCCACGAAGGCCCATGTTGCAGATATTGTTCGGCTTCTGGATGAATAGGGATTTCCAGGTGTTGAATAGAAGGAAACTCCCGAGCTTTTTCCAACATGCCTGGTTGACTATGAACACGAATAGCTTCTCGACTGAGTAAACGTATATGATCCGAGTGAACATCCTTTCTTGCCACCAATGCTGCGGTTGCAGTAAGCAGCACACTGTCGTGCCCGGGAATATTGTTTTGTAAATCGAGTAAGCCTTCACCTAATATCAGACTATTCAAGAACGGATAATGACTTGTATAAGCTCGGGCATGCCGAGCGAAATCCATCATGGCAATACCATCATGTTTAACAAGCTTCGAAATAGTTTCCGTCGTGGGTGACGACACAAAAAAAGCAGCATCGACCTCACCACTTTCAAGCTTTTTAGCAGCCTCATCACCAGACACATTCAACAGCTTTGTATTATCGGGTTGGATGCCATTATCAGACAGCAACTGCAAGGTCAGCGCCTGCGTGCCACTACCCTCTATTCCGACAGCCAAGCGCTTGCCTTGCAACTCATGCAAATACGCTATTGTCCCAAGATCTTTACGATAGAATCCCCACAAAGGTTCATAGAAAAGGCTGGCAATCGAATGTAATTCACCTTTGGGAATATCTTTCGCAACACCACCTTGGATAAAAGCAAGATCAACCTGTTTTTCCTGTAATAGCTTTAACGCTTCAACAGAACCAGCAGTAGGCAGAATTTCTAAATCAACACCTTCAGCTCTTAAATGTTTTTGGTATTCCTCAGCATATTGATAGTAAGCACCCTCTTCACTACCAGTCGCAATGCGGAGAGTGTTTGCAGCAGGCTGCGGAACAAATTGCCAGGCAATATAAAAACCCGCTACCAAAATGACAATAATCGGCAGCCAGATTTTACAAAATTCACATTTCATAGCAGCGACTCAATAAGGGGGTTAAATAGTATAGTAGCTACTCTAGCGCTTCTTTCCCCTGATTTAATGTTAAGAAATGTTATAAAGCATTCCATCCACACATAAGCACTGAAATAATGCTAGTCTTTCAGCACAAACTTGGGTAGAGAAAGGTGAATCATGATTCAATTTGGACTAGTACTCCCACTCGTCGCGGGTGGAATAGCCAGTGCAGCCTGGCGACAATACAAGAATCGTCAAATCCACCAAGAACACCTGTCGCTTCCCTCACCAGATGGCAATGAGAAATCGAAACCCAAACTATTATCTCCAGGTTCTGACGCAACATTTGATGATGTAGGAGAGTTATATCACTATCAGCGCATGTCCTGGTATACATTGGCTTTTGCCGCTTCTGGATCATGGTTTTATGCACCCGCTGTATGGATCAGCTTCCCCTTATTAGGTTACAACACCTATCACTTTATCAATACTATTCGTAATTCTGATCCCAGCGACAGAAAATCACCCATGACAATATTCGAAGTCATTGGTGTTGTCGGCACATTACTATCAGGCCGACCAGTCGCTACCTCACTACTCTTATTATTTTCCTTTGGCTCGCGTAAATTACTCTTACAGGCAGGTAATATTAGCAATAGCATTAGCTCATCCCGAGCCTTTAACCCAAAACTTGCCAGAGTCTGGGTTTTACGTGAGGGGGTTGAAGTAGAAACCGCGATTTCTGATTTACAGGAAGACGACATTATTGTTATACATGCAGGAGATACTGTCGCAGTGAAAGGCAAGGTCATTGAAGGTACAGGTACAATACAGCAGTTCAGTTTACGCAAGAAAATGAAGTTCGTACCCAAGCAGACTGGCGACAAAGTATTTCCGTTTACTCAACTGGAGTCAGGTTGTTTGCATATCCAGCCCGCTTGATAGCAGACAGAAAAGACACCTAAAGTTTCAGTGTTAAAACGGCATCTCAAGCTAGTTCACTTCCTGAAGGACTCTGTTTAGATTGTTCAGAGTCATAAAAACAGAATCAACCATATAAGCATCCAGCAATGTCGATTTGATGAGCTGTGGATTGCTATATATCTGATAAACAATAGCTACTTTTCCTGATTCATGCTGTTGGATTCGCCAAAAGCCTTGTAGGTTCTTTACACGCACTCTTCCTGACTGTCCTTCATCATGATGTTCCCGACCCGATAGCTCAATCAATACCGTTTTTGATTGACGATCAAAACGCGTGATTGAATGAATATACATATCCCTATCAGCGAACCAGAGAGGAGAATCAATCACGGTATAATCAAGCCGCTGTTCAGGGCTGTATTGCTTGATTAACTCCCCTCTTATACAAGCATGCACCCAATTCGAACACGTTGATCTGTCACCCATCAACGTTAATAAGGCCTCCAGCGAAGTCGTCATTTCCAACATGCCACGGGTGATGGCGTAACCCGATGCTGTAGCTTGCTGATAAACCTTGATCCCAGCATTATCTCGGCGCAACTCCCAAGGACTGGCATTGGCAACACTGACCAAAGCCAGCATGAACAATAAAACAACCAATAGATAAACTTTCTGAACTAAACCCATAGCGTCAATTAAAAACGCTTATTGAACTGTAAGCGTAATTGTTCCTGGCCATTCAAACCGACGTTAGCCGTCATATACCAGTCTTTTGCCAGTCGGGTATGTAACCCGGCGAGCAACTGTATATCATCATCATTCTCCGTTGCTACGGTAACAGGAACATCACCCACAAAAGGAGCAGTAACGACTCCAGAATAGTCAACCTCAATAGCCTGATAAGCGAAGCCTAAACTCACTGTACCAACCTTGGTTAGCACCCCCAGCGAGGGCACTGCTGAATGCACAACAATCTCATCATTATTTTTATCCAGATTAATATAACTGTAGATATAATCAAACGAGCCGATTACTTTGCCATATTGACGACTGAACGTCGCACCAACACTATAAGCAGTACCATCATTATCCACCTCCATATCCGAGACCCCAGGAGCAAGACGGGAAAAACCAACCTGAGTTGTATTTGCGACCTGACCTATGGAACCGAAGATATTGAGATAAGGGTGTACCTGACGATCTAGGCGAAGGTTGACGACTTCTACATCATTAAAACTATCCAGTTGAGCTTTGATAGCATCCATCTGTGCCGCTGAAACACCTGGGAAAGTAGTCTTGACCTGAGTGACATTCAGATCAAATTCATGACGATACCATTCCAGGCTGACACCCATTGCTTTAAATTCAGGAGAGGGATTTTCTTCTGCCGAAATATTCAAGGGGATAGCTACAACAGCCAATAGGAGCAAGCTGATGAGTCTTAAAATGGTGTTTGATGTCATGATTATATTTCCCTCGATATGCTAAAGAAGTATTGATATTAGGCGGCTATTATGAATTACTATCGCCCGGCGCACAGCTACCTATTTCGGTGAAACGGGAAGTCTAATGGTTTACACGCTTGCTTTGAAAGCCCCAAACCGTACTTGGGTAAATTATGTTCAATCCACATCATTTATATCGTTTACTTTTTTTACTGTGTTGGCTACCCACTAGCCTACATGCACTTGCCCCTACGTTAATCGTAACCGACGATACATCCTATTATGAGCTGAAACTTAACACAGACATGCTGGAAGACCCTACTGGAGAACTAACGTTTGAGGATGTAACTTCTGGCTTGCATGATTTTTATGCTTTACCTGCTGACATAGAAAAAGGTCAGCCATTGGATATGGGCTTTACCCAATCAGCTTTCTGGTTCCGGGTTCAGATGATTAATCAATCAACTGAAAAAAACTTTTACTTTGGTCACTGGGGGGGGCTTTCCCGACAGATACAGGTCTATATAGTCTCGGAGGATGATACCGAGCCCTTTACAAAATTGAAGCTTATATATAAACCCCGATCCATGCAGTATCGTTTTACTTTTCCCCATGGTGCATCACGCATACTCTATTTCAGAGTCCAAGATAAACATGCTCCACTGACGATTTCTCCTGAATTAATGAACGCACCCAGCATAATGGGGCGAATAAAGTCAGATTATCCTGTCTTTAGTTTAATAGTGGGAGGATTACTGACATTAGTCCTATATAACTTTTTTTATTTTATCTACTTACGTGATAGAGGCTTTTTGGCACTCTCTTTTTTGATTTTAGCTTTCGTCTTAGAGTTTGGGAACCATCTTGGATTGCTACATTATTATTCTTTTTTGCGCGAGAGTTTACAATCAGTAGGGGCATTGTTTGCTTTCGTCACTATAGCCAGCGGCCTTAGTCTGTTTAGTCGTTGGTTGAATATCCAACAACATTTACCACAATATGAGAAATGGTTGCACGTTGCATTCTGGATAAGCTGTGCCTTGGCCATCATCAGCCCCTTTATACTTTACAGTGTTGCTATCGCTGGAATCTGGAGTGGCGTTATCCTATTTCTCATTGGATGGGTTATTTTCTCATACATCAGGAAAGGCTTGTATTTACCAAGCAGTTTACGTATCTCGGGGGGAATATTTGTTATAGGTATGATACCCGCTTTGTTAAGGACATTAGGCTTAATCGAGGAGGGTCCCTGGATCGGTGAGATAGCCTTATTTACCCTCCTTATATCACTTGTCCTATTATCGTTAATGCAGGCTGAGCAAGTCAGATACAAGAGTGAACAAGCTGAACGTATCACTGCTGCCAG
>CACVAY010000133.1:0-10556 GCA_902727985.1 uncultured Thiotrichaceae bacterium
ATGGTTTCGGTATTACTGATGCCTGTCGTGAGTACTTGCTTCCATTGATTGATGGTGAAGATTATCCTCCATACAAGAATGGAATGCCTCAGTATGTGACTGTGGATAAAGTGATGGCAGAAAAGAAGTTGCCAGAATTTAAAGTGTAATTACCCCCTCATTTAACTCGTTTAAAAAGGCCTCTGATCCGTAAAGATCAGAGGCCTTTTTGTTTGAAAAAAATAGAAACTGCATAATCTAGGTTTGCTGGTGAGCTATGCTGAGGTCTCGATATCTATAAATGAATAAATAAGGGAGATATGGGAGTTAATATATGGCTTATTAAGTATTAGTATTGAATAATAATCTAATTTTCCAGAAAAGGACGTTTCTCATGATATCCGTAGGGGTAACCCCATGATTGTTTGCTAGATAATCGTTCAATGCAGTTTTTCAACCAGTTATCCATATGATGATATTTATGGCATCTGCATTTTGCTAGATTATGTCTCATAAATATGCGGCTAAGGGAATCTCATGAATGACGACAATTCAGAGGTTTCTCACTATAACGAGAATAATAACAATGAATAATTCGACAAAAATCCTATTCGAAATTGGTTTTGCTGCAGTTAATGCCGGCAACTTTGACTCAGCACAAACCATTTTCCTCTCCTTAATAGATGCAGAGCCAGAGAACGCAGCGGGAAGTATTGGTTTGGCTTCTATCGCGATGGCGCAAGGGCAAATGGATGAGGCAGTTGAGCTATTGTATGAGTCTGCATTCTCGAAAAAAAGTCATGCCCATGAGGCAAAAAAGCTATTGCTGATAGCAACCATGCTAAAAGGCGATCAAGCAAAAGCAGGGCAGGTTCATCATAGTCTCGCGACAGAACGTGAAAAAATGCCTAGTGAAGAGAGAGTTGCTGAGGCTGAAGCTTTTTTTGCGAGCTGATTTACTGTCACCCAGTTTTATAGAGCCCTTTCCAATGGAGGGTTTCTGATATACCCAATTTATATTAAATCGAGGTCGTTATGATTAATCAAACAAGTAATAATTTTCAGGTATTAACAGGTACTCTTTGTGGGTTGAATCATGGTCAGAGCGCGACAGCTAATTCAGCATTTGAAGGTATTTCCTCTCAAACTGATGACCCTCAATCATTCGAACAAGAAGGGTTTAATGGAAGTTTCTCGGGGTTTCAGCAAAACCTGGGGCAGCAATATTCGCTAGATAATCAGCAAACTTCACAGCTTTTATCGTTGTTTGTGCAAGTGCTGAGTGAAATTATGTCTAATGTAATTACAAACTCGGCGACCTCAGCGGTTAGCAATAATGCATCTATACAGGCGCAGCCAGCAATGGCTCTGAATACAGTAACAACAAGTACATCTGGAGCAGATAGTTCGGCAATTGAAGCCGCTGTAGAGACAGCGACTGCAGAAAATGCGACGATAACCGAAGAGGCAGCTCCCGCTTCATGCCCATTCAATGGGTAGCTTGCGTTAACTTTAGATAGCTAATCAGAGTATCGCGATAGATACAAAGTCGATATCAATTCGACAAAGAGGGAATTTATAAGCCGATGTCGGGCTGAAGCCTGACTTGTATGAGTGGGGGTAGGGGGAAATGAGACTTTGGTAATGGTCTGCTATTTGATGACATTGCGCTTAAGTCTCTACCTGTGAAATATTTGCAACTAACATTGTGCGCCGCACAAAAATATGCTGAAATGCGGTTAACCCTTTAAAGACAGTCTTGTTAGGAGTGATTAATATATTGATAGTTAACACGCCATGGCGGGATTAAAGTCTAATGTTCAATATGTTTGAGACTTGAGTAAAGGTTCGCAAAGGATCAACAACAATAATAAAAGAGTACAAAATTATGATGTCATTTAGTCAATCATTGCAGAAAGCTCGACACTATGGCTTAGGCGAATATCTCGAAATCATCGGTGAGCTTTCTCAGGAAAGTACTAAGAAAGGGGCGTTAGATCGCAAGAGTAAAGAGCTTATAACATTGGGTATTGCGATGTATAAGCAGTGTCATCGCTGCATTGATATCCATACTAAGGAGGCAGAACGCCTTGGCGCATCAGAGCATGAATTATCTCAAGTACGTAAAGTCGTTCTCTATCTATCACTCTCTCCCGGTGATGAAGGTCATTTGAAAGAGACGCTAGATGATGCCTGGAAGGGCTTTTCATTTAGTCGAGGCCCTGTGAAACACTGCTTGCGTGAATTACTGGGCTTAAGCATTGCTCTTGTTAAGCAGAGCCGCCCAGAAATCAACCGACATCTCACTTCTGCATTCAAGCATGGTGGCACGCCTGAAGAAATCCTGGAAGTGTTACCTATTGCGTTGCTCATGGATGGTGCTCCGGTACTTTCACAGATTCCCGTGCTTATGGAAGAGATTCAGTCTGTCACTGAAGCTCAGTCAACCCAATTAGCCCAATAAGGTAGCTTCAGGTTACTTATACAAAGGTAGGTTAACGGTGTTTCACAATGTCTATATTGCGGGTGCAGAAGCACAAAGTGGTAAATCCTTAGTCGTTCTCGGCATGATGGAAATGCTACGGGCGATGACGTCAAAGGTTGGGTTTTTCCGCCCGGTTATTAAAGAAAATGGTGGTCGAGATCCGCTGATACATCTGATTTTAAATCGATACGAGCTGAATATGGCATCCGATGAGCTTTATGGATGTACTCAGGATGTGGCTCAGGAGATGATATCGAATGGTCGCTCTTCAGAACTGGTCAAGCTGATCATTGCTAAATACAAGGCGCTTACAAAAAAAATGGATATGGTGGTGTGTGCGGGAACCGATTTTTCGGGTGCGCATGCATCTCTTGAGCTGGCGTTTAATATTCAGTTAGCCAATCATTTTGATTGCTTGCTTATCCCTGTTGTTAATGCGTATGAGCGTTCTGCTCAAGAGATCGCAGAGGCTGCTCGTATCCTTGAGAAATATCTTAATGAAGAGCATTGCAATTTACTAGCGACATTTGTTAATCGCACGCCACCTACGGAAGTTGATCAGTTGCGTGCGCTATTGCATGATACCTCGCATCCTTTTTATATCTTGCCAGAGCGTGCATTATTACAAAAACCTACCGTGGGTGATATTTCCAGAAGCCTTGGGTTGGAATGTCTCTATGGTAATGTGGAGTCCATGAATAACGCTGCGGCCTGTTACAAAATTGCTGCCATGCAACTTCAGGATGTTTTGCCCCGTCTTGAAGATTGTAGCTTGATCATTACTCCCGGCGATCGCTCCGACATTATCTTAGGCGCACTGGCATCTGATCAATCCAGAAATAGTGCATCGATTTCGGGCATTGTTCTCACTGGTAATCAACGTCCTGCTCCTTCGATTAGCCGCCTGCTGGATGGTATGGATAATTTGCATATACCGATTCTGTTGTCTCATAAAGATACTTTCGATACGGCAGTCTCGATCTCGGAAGTGCAATGCAATATCCTGCCCTCAGATGACCGTAAAATCGCAACCGCTTTAGGATTGATGGAATCATCAACAGATATTCAGCAGTTGAGAGATTTGATCATTAATAATCATAACCAGCGTATGACGCCGCTGATGTTTGAATATGAACTGATCCAACGTGCTAAAACGCAACGTAAGCATATTGTTCTGCCGGAAGGAACGGAAGAACGTATTTTACGTGCTGCTGAATTGCTAAGCTTACGAGATGTGGTGGATATCACTTTGCTGGGGGATTTAGACAAGATCCATGAAAAAATAAATTTGTACGGCCTTAAGTTGAACAAGGTCAACATGATTGACCCGCGTAAATCGGAATGGCGTCAGAGTTTTGCGGATACTTATCGCGAATTGCGTAAGCATAAAAATGTTACCGATAGCCTGGCTTACGACACCATGTCGGATGTCAGTTATTTTGGCACGATGATGGTTCACATGGGCTACGCCGATGGCATGGTATCGGGGTCTGTGCATACGACTCAACATACTATCCGTCCTGCGTTTGAAATCATTAAAACCAAGCCAGGATGTTCGCTCGTTTCCAGTGTGTTTATTATGTGCTTGGAAGACCGCGTGCTGGTCTATGGTGATTGTGCTGTGAATCCTAACCCGAATGCGGCACAGCTTGCAGACATTGCTATCAGTGCTGCGGAAACATCCCAAATGTTGGGCATTGAACCACGTATAGCGATGCTTTCTTACTCAACAGGCGAGTCAGGAAAAGGTGATGATGTGGAGATGGTGCGTGAAGGTGCCCATATTGCTCAAGCTGCACGCCCCGATCTTAAAATTGAAGGGCCTATTCAGTACGATGCTGCCGTAGACCCTGGCGTTGCCGAATCCAAAATGCCCGGTAGTGAAGTGGCGGGTAAGGCAACGGTCTTTATCTTTCCTGATCTTAATACGGGTAATAACACCTATAAGGCTGTACAGCGTTCAGCTAGAGCTGTTGCGATTGGCCCCATTCTGCAAGGTCTCAACAAACCTGTGAACGACCTTAGCCGTGGTTGTACCGTCACTGATATAGTGAATACCGTGGTGATTAGTGCTATTCAGGCACAAACCGAGGACGTCATGTGAAAATTCTAGTACTGAATGCGGGAAGTTCATCGCTTAAATACCAGCTATTTAATATGACAAGCGAAACTGTATTGGCGAAGGGGTTGATTGAACGCATTGGTGAAGAAAACGGAAAGCTAGAACAAGAATGGGTGGATGAAGATGACACCAAACAGGGGAATGTTTTAACAACACCCATCCACACCCATCAGGATGCTTTGGGCCTGATGATTCAGCAATTACGTGACGCCAACGTTCTACATGATCTGCGTAATCTGTTTGCGATTGGTCATCGCGTGGTTCATGGAGGAAATGCATTCCACAAACCCGTGCTGATCGATAATGAAGTGATCAGCAGTATCCAATCCATGATTCCACTTGCTCCATTACATAATCCTGCCAATCTGCAAGGGATTGAAGTAGCGCGTGAGTTATTTCCGGAAACGCCTCAGGTTGCGGTTTTTGATACCGCTTTCCATCAAACCATGCCCCCAGAAGCCTACTGCTACGCTGTTCCACACGAGTGGCATGATACCTATCAGGTACGCCGTTATGGTTTTCATGGTACATCGCATCAATGTGTGGCTCAGCAAACAGCCTGCGTTTTGGAGTGTGACCTTTCAAGCTTAAACCTGATTACGCTACATCTGGGAAATGGCTGTAGTGCAACCGCTATTGCCAAGGGTGAAAGTGTTGATACCTCAATGGGTATGACACCACTTGAAGGTCTGGTCATGGGCACACGTAGTGGTGACATTGACCCTGCTCTTTTGTTTTATATTCAACGTGAAGCGCAACTGGATTTTGATGAGATTGAGACCTTGCTGAATAAGCAAAGCGGACTCAAAGGGCTTTCTGGCGTGAGTGATATGCGAGAGATCGGTAAACTGGCACAACAAGGCGATAAAGCAGCCCAACTAGCTGAAGCTGTCTTTGTGTATCGTATTAGAAAATACATTGGTGCTTACGCTGCCGTTTTGGGGCGTGTCGATGCGCTTGTATTTACGGGCGGTATCGGTGAAAACGCTGCGTCTATTCGTAAGCAGGTTTGTCAGAACCTGGATATATTAGGCATCCAGTTAGATACTGAAAAGAATGCGCAGCATAGCCGTGACACACGAGCCTTACACCTCAAAACCAGCAAGACGCAGATTCTGGTTGTCCCAACGAACGAAGAGTTAGCAATTGCCCGCAGTACAGTCCATATTTGCATGCAAAGCCCCAAATAGACGTTGCTTTGTAGATGATGCTTGTAATTTTAGATACGTTTGGTTTTGAGGGAATGCCAAATTCGTTCCGCAAATAGCAGACTTAGCACTATCAGATAAATGATCGGCTCACGATAATCAGCCTTAACTAACCAGAAAAAATGCAAAACGCCCAAGCTTGCAATGGGGTAGATCAACTTATGCAATTTGATCCAGTTCTTCTTTAAACGTCGCATCATGCCATTAGTAGAAGTGACTGCCAGTGGAATTAATAGCATGAAAGCTAGCATTCCCACCGTAATAAATGGACGTTTGATAATGTCCGCCAGAATTTCTTCCCACCAAAAGAATTGATCCAGCCATAGGTACGTAAATAAATGCAGGGTTGCATAGAAGAAGGCGAACAAGCCTAACATGCGACGAAGTTTGATGAGCTGTGACCAACCAACAATTCTGCGTAGCGTAGATACAGATAAGGTGATTAGCAAAAAGCGCAAAGCCCACTCTCCCGTGTCACGAGTAATGGTTTCAATTGGATTTGCCCCCAAGCTATCTGCCCAAGCACCATAAGCTAATAAGGCGACAGGTAATAAGGCGAGAACAAATAACAGGGGTTTGAAGCCTTTACTAAAAAACGGTTCGGGTATTTTTATTGTCATTGTTGGCCCAGTTTTATTAAGAAGCTGGAGCTAGTAATGCTTTTTCAGATCCATGCCTTTGTACAGGCTGGCGACTTGCTCCTCATAGCCATTAAACATCAGCGTCTTACGTTTTCTGAACTCGCCAATACGGCGTTCCCGTTTTTGTGTCCAACGAGGGTGGTCAACCTTCGGGTTTACGTTTGAGAAGAAACCATATTCATGTTTATTAGCCTTCTGCCATGAGCTTGTTGGTTGCTTCTCTAAAAAGCTGATACGGGCAATGCTTTTGATGCTCTTAAAGCCATATTTCCAAGGCACAACCAGACGTAATGGCGCACCATTCTGCTTAGGAATGTCTTTGCCATAAATACCTGTCGCAAAAAGTGTCAGTGGATTCATCGCCTCATCCATACGAAGTCCTTCAACATAAGGCCATTCAAGCACTGAAGTCCGTTGGCCGGGCATGTTTTCAGGGTCAAGCAAGGTCTCGAAATACACGTATTTTGCTTTGGAAGTAGGGGCGAAGCGTTTTAATAAATCACCGAGCTGGAAACCATTCCATGGGATAACCATTGACCAGCCTTCAACGCACCGGAAGCGGTAGATACGGTCTTCGATATCCATCGCTTTAAGAATATCTTCCAGCGAATATTTGCCAGGTTTCTCACATTCACCGTCAACGACGACATCCCAGGGTGAGGTTTTCAAGGTGTGGGCATTTTTTGCAGGGTCAGATTTTCCCGTGCCAAATTCGTAGTAGTTATTATAGGTGGTGATATCTTTGTATTCAGTGAGTTGGGACTTCAGATCATCATCGTTAGATTTAGCAAATAACTGTGCAGAAGTGCCTGCCGAGCCTAATGTCAATGCAGTGAGGCCCATTGTTTTAACGATATCACGACGTTGTTTAAAGTGTGTTTCACTGGTGATTTCGCTACTTCTAATGTCGGATGGTTTCTTGATGATCATACGTTGCCCCTAGGAAGTCTTTGTTGTTGTGCCCAAGATGATGCTGGAGTTAAGTAATTTTAAAAGAATGCTATAGCTATTATGCACGGCTTGTTCTGGATCTGGATGTTGCATTTCCTCAGCCAGTTGCAGCAAAAGTTCACGTCCAGAGCGTTCTGTTTCGTCCTGTAATAACTCCATAATGCGCGCCATGACAGGATTCGCATCCATGTATTGCACGTCATCATCGGTATCACGATAAATGACGACAAATGAAGGTGTATCAGGCTTCTCAGTTGGATGATTGTCATAGCCAATCAAATGCACCGGCCATTCATAGGCTAAACAAAAAGCAGTCGGAGATAGCACGGGTATATCAGCAAGCATATCGCCGTGTGGATTAATCGAATCCCAATCAGGTTTATCCTGATCGATCATGAGGGCGACTTCTGCCCATTCAAAATGCGCCAGTTCGAAAAGGTATTCAGGGTCATCTTTCGTCACTTGATGCTCTTGCTGCAAATACACCACGAATTCTTTTGAAATGTCGATAAAGTAAGGGCTTTCACTATCATGAGTTGAGAAGAAGGCTCTGGCCAAACGACGCCAGCCATCCTCATCATAGTGTGAGCGTAATATGGGGAAGCCATTCTCAAGAAAACCGAGGATATTATTGAAGAATAATTCGCGATAGATTTCCATGCGGCGATCTTCAATATTGTCAGGGCACTCAGCATTCTCAGGGTCACGGATATGTGCCGTAAATGCATGTTGTAGCTCTTGAAAATCGGGAGTCTTATCCATGCGTACCAGTTGCCTCACGTTTAGTTGTTTGGTATTTGTTTTGGTAGTCATGCACTTGTTCCACTTCCTTCACCAAAACGTCAAGAGGAGGAATGTTGAAGTCACGCTCAACCAAGGTCGGGAAAACACCAAAATGATCATAAGCCGTATCGAGCAAATCCCAGACAGGCTGAATGACATCCGCACCATGAGTATCTACGATTAAGTCTTCAGCTTCATTGTAATGCCCAGCAATGTGCGCGTAGGCAATACGTTCCCCTGGTAAAGCCTTGAGGAAAGCTTCAGCATCATATTGATGGTTCACGGAGTTCACGTAAATATTATTGATATCTATGTGTAGATGGCAGTCGGCTTCCTCCAAAACGGCGTTAACAAACTCGATCTCGGTCATCTCATCAGAGGGCGCGGCATAGAAAGAAACATTTTCCATGGCGATGCGTTGCTCAAGAATGTCCTGTACCCGTTTGATACGATTCGCCGTGTAATGCACGGCCTCTTCCGTAAATGGAATCGGTAATAAATCATACATGTGTCCAGTATCTGAGCAGTAACTTAAATGTTCACTATAGATACGAATATCATGTGCTTTAATGAAATCCTTAACCGCATACACAAACTCTTCATCGAGTGGAGCAGGGCTACCAATGGACAGTGATAAACCATGACAAACAAAAGGGACTTGTTCCGACAGGGCTTTGAATCGATCACGTAAGGTTTTACCCATAGGAATCCAGTTTTCAGGAGCCACCTCCATAAAATCGATAGAAGAGGGGATGCCTTTTTCCAGACTTTCCATCAACTCCCCACGGCGTAAGCCAAGGCCGGCGCCAGTAACAGGGAATGTTTGTGAAGAGGTTAAAGAGGTCATGATTATTTTTTTCCGTCAAACCAATTTTTAATGTAGTAATCAAAGCTGAAATACTTACCTGCACCTATGAAAAATAGCACTAGTAGCATAATAAAGTAAGTAGTCGCGAACTCGATACCGTTATTCAAGATCACCAAGCTGCCGTTTTCCGTAATCCACTCATAATTAGCATTTTCACGCAGAACTTCTTTGGCCTTATCTAAACGCTCAATCGCGCCCGCTGTTCGGTCTGAAGCAAAAAAACCAGAACCTTCAGCAATTGCCAGCCAACCATTTTGCAAGTGAACAGTCACCGCAGCAACAACCATCGTTATCATCAGAGGAAGAGAAATCCAACGTACACCTAAGCCCAGAAGCAATAAAATCGCACCACCCGCTTCAGTCAGGGCAGCCATCCATGCCATCAAAGCAGGGAAAGGAAGTCCTAAACCCCAATCAGGGTTGCCAAACCAAGCAATAGTGCTGTCCATATCAGCCAGTTTTTTTGTTCCAGCCATCCAAAAAACAGGCGCCAGATATAAGCGCAGCGCTAGTGGGCCTAAAAAATCTAAGGCGCGAAACTTGTCGAGTATGCCTTGAGCCCACAATGCGAAATTGGTAACCATCTTTTCCTCCAGTGTATAGATGTTGTGTTTATTAGAATTATTTAGATGTGAAATCTGGATGAGATGTATGCATCTTCATCCAGATTAATAGTTAGTCAGTATAACCTATGCCTTGAAAGTGAGGTTCTTGACTAGATTGTTGGTTGAAAAATAAACAGATTGTTATTTTCCACCACCACATTTACCCTCGCCACATTTACCTTCGCCGCATTTGCCTTCTTCTTTACCTTTATCGCCGCCGCATTTACCTTCGCCGCATTTACCTTCGCCGCACTTGCCCTCTTCTTTGCCTTTATCGCCACCGCATTTGCCTTCGCCACATTTACCTTCTTCAGACATCTTGTCCACAGAGGTGATGGTTTGTTGAGCAGACAGATCAAGAAGCTCAGGAGCTGCAGATGCACTGGTTGCCATAAGAAGGCTTCCTGCAAGAGTGGTAGTCGCTGCTAGAGTCAGTAGATTTTTACGTGAAGTCATTGTTTTATCCTTTAGATATAGTCAAATTGTTGCTCATTAGATATTTGATTCATTAATCAACTATCATAAGAAAATTGGCCGCATTACTGTGCGTTGCCAGATACTCATCAATGTCGCTGAGTTAATTTGAATTACGTTGTGTTTTTCTAAAGAGATGCAAAAATTAGAATTATTTTAAACAGTCGATTGATGATGGTTTTATTGACGAGCTTGTTTGGCTTGAACATGTGAGAGAGGAAAATAATGAATTCATAGTAAAAATATGGGAGGCTGATTAACAGCTTTCGCATTATTATTCATAAACAAATTCCCCTACCAAAAACGTAGCGACCGTAAAAAAGTTAAGAAAGAATCGCTTGTGCTATTCCTTTCGCTAGCTGCCTGAGGCATTCGTCTGAAACATAAGCTACGCATTGTAAAACAGATTTAACTTGACTAAGATCGTCGGCAATTATCAA
>CACVAY010000133.1:10656-13609 GCA_902727985.1 uncultured Thiotrichaceae bacterium
CCTGAGGCATTCGTCTGAAACATAAGCTACGCATTGTAAAACAGATTTAACTTGACTAAGATCGTCGGCAATTATCAACCTAATATGCTGATTGTGAGTAAACCAAAACCTCTCTTCACATTGTTGCTGCTTGTTTCTATGCTGTTCGTACAGTACGGCGTCAGTGTGCATGCATCAGAGCACATGTTCCATGAACATGAAGAAGCGTGTGAGGTTTATCTCAATGCAGAACGGTTTGCGGATGCACACATCCCCGCATCAGTTATTACGCTCTACAGTGAGTTGGGTGCACGCTTTGATGATGAGACCCTAAACCATGCTTGCGAGTGTGACAAACCACTTCCCCAGTCTCGCGCGCCACCTGCTTTTCTTTCCTGAAATCTAAAAAAAACATTTTCAAATATATATTTTAAAGAACTTTTGAATAAGTCAGCTTTTTTCGGAATTGGGACTTTAGTCCCACTCTTCGCATGTACTTTCAGCATGTTAGGCGAGACTAAAGTCTCGGTTCCGAAGTCTTGAGGACTTGATCAGGGATTCTTTAAGCAAGGTCTGCTCATAGCTTGGGCGTGCCTGCATGAAACAAGGAAAGAAGCATGAAAAAATTAATACTAGCGTCCGCAGTTGCGGCCGCACTCTCCGCATCTACGTCATTTGCAGAATCTACAACGACAAATACCAGCAACTGGCAAGGCAGCTTTATTTTTGAAGGCTTGTATATTGATCGCAGTACAGCTGAAGAGCTAGAAATCCCAGGTATGCCAGCAGGTGGACATGGACATGGGCTGGAAGATGGCCTACAAGCTGGGCATAGTGAAGTGGTAGTAACAGGTAATATCACTGAAAAATTGAACGCGCGTATTACCGCTGCCATCCTCGAAGGTGAAGATGGAGAAGCAGTCACCGCTGAGCTAGAAGAGGCGTATGTCGAAAGTCAGGGCTTATTAACGGATGGCTTAAATCTGAAAGCAGGGCGCATGTATACCGATATTGGCTATCACAGTAATAAACATAATCATGAATGGGACTTTGCTGATCAGCCATTGGTTTACGAGGGCATGTTCGGCGAACACGCAACAGGTGATGGTTTGCAAATGCAGTATGTACCCGCGACAGATACCTATATGCAATTTGGTAGCGAATTATTTATCGATGAAGAATTCCCATCAGGTGCAACGGATGGGGCGATAAGTGCTGCAACTCTTTATGCCAAAGTAGGAGGCGACATCGGCACTGATCATAGCTGGTTAGCAGGTATTGGACATTGGCAGGCAATGGATATAACCGATCGTAGCAGTGAAGCCCATGATCACGGTGGTGGCGCAGCGGAAACACCGCGTTTCTCAGGCGATAGCACAATCAATACCGTGAATGCACTTTATAAATGGGCACCCAATGGCAACGCTAAAGAACGCAATCTGAAGCTTCAGTTTGAATACTTCCAGCGCAATGAAGACGGACAGATCGATATGGTTGAAGAAGATGGCAATTTTGATGAGTCATCAACTTACGATGGTGATCAAAGCGGTTGGTACTTACAAAGCGTTTATCAATTCAGACCACAGTGGCGTGTTGGTGTGAGACACGATCGCTTAAAGATCGACAACACGGGCTCTGATACAGATGTGTTGGAAGAGGCTGAGCTGTTATCAGAAGGTCATACACCTCAGCGAAACAGCATCATGGTTGATTACAGCCCACGCGAGTATAGCCGTTTACGTTTGCAGTTCAATCGTGATGAACGATCTCCGGTAGAAGATGACCAAGTCGTATTGCAATACATTCACAGCTTTGGTTCTCACGGAGCACATGCCTTTTAAAGGAACTTCAGATTAAGCCAGGATAGGCTTTCCCGTGGTTTAAATAGTCGATATTTTCCCTCACGGGGAATTCCATCTGGTGTAACGAGAAGTTTCTAAAAGGACATAGGAGATAAAAAATGAAAAAGTTATTGTTACTCAGCGTGCTTTTCCTCGTCCCTGCGGTACAGGCTGATATGAGAATATTAGCCTGTGAACCCGAGTGGGGAGCACTAGCCAAGGAAATTGGTGGTGCAAAGGTCAAAGTACACAATGCAACAACCGCCAAGCAAGATCCCCATCATATCGAAGCGCGTCCTAGTTTGATTGCTAAAGCGCGACGTGCAGATATGTTGTTATGTACGGGGGCAGAATTGGAAACTGGCTGGCTACCCTTGCTCTTGCAGAAATCATCAAATTCGAAGATTCAGCCGGGTAAACCGGGCCACTTCATGGCAACCGACCATGTGAAAATGCTGGAGGTGCTAGGCAAAGTTGACCGTAGTATGGGCGATGTGCATGGCGATGGAAATCCGCATATCCAGACAGACCCTCGGCGCATTCTACAAGTTGCAGATGCCTTAGTCGGTAAAATGAAAATAGTTGATGCGGCAAACGCCAGCCACTATCAGCAAGGCTACCAAAGTTTCAAACAGCGTTGGCAACAAGCGATGCAGAAATGGAATCAGCAAGCGCAGGTACTACGGGGCATGCCGATTGTGGTGCACCACAGAAGTTGGGTGTATTTACAAGATTGGCTAGGCTTGAAAGAAGTCGCGGCCTTAGAGCCAAAGCCTGGCATACCTCCTTCCACTGGGCATCTAGTGGGTTTATTGAAAACGCTTAAGCAAACACCAGCAAAAGTGATTATCTACTCGGCGTATCAAAATCCGCGTTCCGCAAATTGGCTGGCCAGTAAAGCAGGTATAGGCGCAGTGCAACTACCTTCCACAGTGGGAGGCACACCTGCTGCCAAAGACTTGTTTGGTCTGTTCGATGATATTGTCCAACGTCTCGTAAAAGCAAAAGGATAAAGCTATGCTGGATTGGCAACTACTCGCTCCCGCTTTCGTCGCAGGTGTCTTGGTATTACTAAGCCACGTGCCGTTGGGGCGAGCAGTGCTACAACGCGGCATTATCTTCATCGATCTGGC
>CACVAY010000134.1:0-8043 GCA_902727985.1 uncultured Thiotrichaceae bacterium
GTTGTGCTTGAAGCTCCACCTGGCGCAGGTAAAACCACACGTGTTCCTCTTGCTTTATTAGATGAGCCTTGGCTCGTGGGTAAGAAAATACTGATGCTGGAACCACGGCGTATTGCTGCCCGTTCATCGGCGCACCGTATGGCTGGCATGCTGAATGAGCGTGTTGGCCAAACAGTGGGTTATCGTATGCGGCTGGATAATAAAACCAGCCGTGATACTCGCATCGAGGTAATCACCGAAGGTATTCTGACTCGCATGTTGCAGCATGATCCTTCGCTGGAAGACGTAGGGTTGATCATCTTTGATGAATTCCATGAAAGGAGTTTAGATTCTGATTTGGCTTTAAGCTTGAGTCTCAAGGGGCGCGAGTTATTTCGTGATGATCGTGATCCATTAAAAATACTGGTTATGTCAGCGACCTTGGATAGTTCAGCAATTGCGACATTGCTAGATGATGCGCCAGTAATTAGTAGTGAAGGGCGTACTTACCCTGTAGATATTATTTACGGGCAGGCTGCCAAGCCGCGTGAACGCATTGTTGATCGTATGGTAGCCACCATCAGGCAAGCACTTATCGATAATCCAGATAGCAGTATTTTAGCTTTCTTGCCGGGGCAGGGAGAGATTCACCGGACTACAGATGCATTAGCCGAATGGTTATTTGAACGTAAGACTCAAGACGTTCATTTACGGCCTATGTATGGCAATTTATCATTAGAAGAGCAACAACAGGCCATTGCTCCTTTAAAAAATGCAGATGAGCGTAAAGTTGTATTAGCAAGCAATATTGCCGAGACGAGTTTGACGATTGAGGGGATTGATATCGTTGTGGATTCAGGTTTGGTACGTGAAGCCCGTTTTGATCCAGCAACAGGTATGACAGGCTTGCATACCACGCGAATCTCACGTGCTTCAAGCACACAAAGAGCAGGGCGTGCGGGTAGACTTGCTCCAGGAAAGTGTTATCGCTTATGGACGGAAAGCCAACAGCAACAGCTAGTGGCACATACTCCAGCGGAAATTCAACGCGCTGATCTTGCACCTCTGGCCATGCAATTGATGCAGTGGGGCGTGGATGATCCTGCTGAATTACGTTGGCTAGATATGCCTCCATCGGGGCCTTGGCAACAAGCCTTGGATTTGTTGGAAGATCTCGAGGCAGTTCTTCGTCAAGATACATCTATTGTTTTGACTGCACATGGTGAAGCCTTATCTATGTTGCCTGTTCATCCTCGACTGGCCCATTTATTGATTTGTGGTGCACAGGCAGGGCATTTGCAGACGGCAGCGAGTCTAGCCAGTTTGTTGTCGGATCGTGATCCTTTCAGTAGGGATAATCCAGATATTAGCCTGCGTCTGGAAATGCTGGCTGGGGATGCAAAATGTCCAGTTCGTTACAATGGATGGTTGCAACGCACTCGCCAGTTGGCTAAGCAGTTTGTGGAGCAAGTGCGTAAACGTGATGTGTCTAGTAGTACAGTGAGTTTTCTATTACCCAAGTCGCAAATCAATGGCTATCTCTTAGCTTCTGCTTATCCAGACCGGATTGCCCGACGTCGTCACTCAGGTGCTTATCAACTAGCGAATGGACGCAGCGCATCTTTTGCGGAAAACAAGCATGCCTTAGCGAATCAGAAATGGTTAGCGGTAGCAGAAGTGAGCAGTATGGCAGGTAAATCCAGCGATATGATTCGCGCTGCTTGTGAGCTTGATTCTGGACTTTTCGATAATGCATTGGCTGATCAAGTGCAGGTACATACGGTTGTCGATTGGGATAAGAAAGCCAAGCGTTTTATTGCAGAGGAACATCGCAAGATTGGTGCTTTGGTAGTAGCACGGAAGACGCTAAAAAATGTATCAGAAGAAGTTAAAACCGCTGCTTTGATAGGCTTTATCCGCCAACAAGGCTTGGATTTATTGCCATGGAAGCCAGAACATGAACAATGGTGTGCTCGTGTGAATGTGCTACGTACTGTAGAAGCTGATCATGATTGGCCAGATGTTAGTCATGAGCATTTATCAGCGTCTTTAGAAGACTGGTTAGCTCCCTATTTGAATACCGTGAACACGCTAAATGATTTTAAAAAGCTCGATCTGATGATGATCTTGACGGCAATACTTCCGTGGGAGTTACAACAACGTCTGAATAAGCAAGCGCCGAAGCGGCTCAATGTGCCTTCGGGTTCCTCAATAGCCATTGACTACAGCCAAAGTCCGCCAGTGCTTGCGGTGAAATTACAGGAAATGTTTGGCTGTGAAGAAACACCGACCATTGCCAATGGCAAGCTTGCTCTTATCGTGCATTTGCTATCACCAGCAGGCAGACCGTTGCAGATTACGCAGGATCTGACAGGCTTTTGGCGAAGCTCCTATTATGATGTAAAAAAAGACATGAAAGGACGCTATCCTAAACACCCATGGCCTGATGATCCCTTGCAGGCTATTGCGACACGTAAAACAAAAAATCGTATGTAATGCTTGTTGTGTGGATGATGCGATTGCATACCCATTGGCTGAATTAGGTCGCATCATATGTTGATGCGACCCTGATAGTAGGGACTTCACGTTTAGCCTTTGCCGCGTGTTTTGGTTTTACCGACCTTTGAGTTCTTTTCAATAAACTCAATAATCATACTCGCGATATCCTTACCACTAGCAGTTTCAATACCTTCAAGGCCTGGTGATGAATTAACTTCCATCACTACGGGGCCATTTTTCGAGCGTAAAAGATCAACACCACAAACGTTTAATCCCATGGTTTTGGCGGCTTTGACGGCCGTGGCACGTTCGGCAGGGGTGATTTTAA
Organism: uncultured Thiotrichaceae bacterium; assembly: GCA_902727985.1. Classification (GTDB taxonomy): domain Bacteria; phylum Pseudomonadota; class Gammaproteobacteria; order Thiotrichales; family Thiotrichaceae; genus HyVt-477. The sequence goes on from CACVAY010000134.1 coordinate 2,807, forward strand.
TGAGCTCTGCAGAACCTCCGCGATGTAGGTTTGAGCGAAACTCGCCTGGTGCAGCTTGGCGTTTCATGGCAGCAACGACTTTGCCACCAATCACAAAACATCGAATGTCTGCACCATCAGCTTCTTTAATATATTCTTGGACTAGAATATTCGCTTTCACACCCATAAATGCCTCAATAACACTTTCTGCGGCTTTTTGGGTTTCTGCGAGAACCACGCCTATGCCTTGTGTGCCTTCAAGGAGTTTTATGACTAAAGGAGCTCCACCAACGAGTTGAATCAAGTCTTTGACATCATCAGGTTTATTGGCATAACCAGTAACAGGTAGTCCCACGCCTTTACGGGATAAGAGTTGCATAGAGCGCAGTTTGTCTCGAGAGCGTGTGACTGCTACAGATTCATTCAATGGGTAAACATCCATCATTTCGAACTGGCGTAAAACCGCTGAACCATAAAAGGTTATAGAGGCACCGATACGGGGGATAACTGCATCAAAATCGTCTAGATCTTTGCCTCCCATATGGATAGTTGGATTGTTCACCGCAATATTCATATAACACCGCAGGGCATCAATCACTTGTACGTCATGTCCATGGGCTTGCCCAGCTTCAACGAGTCTACGTGTGGAATAAAGATTCTTATTGCGAGACATAATAGCGATTTTCATAATGTATTCCTAAGCGCTTGCTGCGAGTTGATGGTGGTTTTGGTATAGAGATTGAGCATCTATATTGCCAAAGTTATAAGATGCTGATGGGTCAACCAGGAGGTATCCCTTCATAGCCTCTCTACCCAATAACATGCGAAATTTCATGCTGTCTCTATTGGTCAAGGTCAATTCTATTGGCCATTCCTGTTGATCAAACACCACGCGAGTCTGGATGACATAACGTTGTTCTTTATGTCCTCCAGAATCCGTAACATCACGCTGATCAAAGAGTGGTGCTTCACAGTGGACGATGGTTTTCTCGCAGCCTTGAATGGGGTGCATTGAGAATTTCAAAAAATCACTGCGGTTTCGGGTAAAACGTTCCACATAAAATGCATGTAAGGCAGACGTTTTTGCTCCAGTATCAATTTTGGCATTTATTGCTGGCAAGCCAATGTCCGGCAGGGAGAGCCACTCCCGCCACCCAATTGTTTTCATATCTTTCTTCTTCGTTAATAGTTTGTAGATAAGCTGGTTCTCAGTCTATGGATATAGATTGTTACCAGAACCTTTAATTCGTTGGCATTTCTGGATAGACCTTTTCAAGGTCCTGTTTGAGTTCTTCAACACAGGATTTCATATAGGCCACTAATTTGTCTTCGGGAATACCATCTTCTACTGCAAAATTCGCGCAATCCTCATGCATGGTTTCTTCCATTGTTTTACCTATTTCTTCTTGTACTTCCTGTTCAGAGATATCGTTATTTTGTTCAATATCTTTGGGAGTATGTGTTGAAGTAGTGTTTTCACTTGAATTAGTCTCTTTGCTATCATCCGAGCACACTGAACTGGAAAGTGCCAAGATTAAAATAGCCCCAAAAACAAGAGAAACACGGTCATTTTTTAGCATCTTTTTAGTCTCAAAAGGGTTACATTCAAGAAAGCAAGGTTAACTACTCTAAGCAGAAAGGTTGAGGAAATACCGAATATCCATACCCCCCTCGGTATGGGGATTCTCAGGCTTCTATAGGGTAAATATCCAACAAAAAATAATGATTACACTTATCATATCTGGTGATTAAAAATGGACATTGCACATCTTAAAACCTTCCTTGAAATTTACCGGATACGTCACTTTGGAAAGGCGGCTGAAAGGTTGTTTATTACCCAGTCGGCAGCGAGCGCGCGCATTAAGATTTTGGAAGATAAGCTAGGAGTGAGCTTGTTCTTGCGCAATAAGCGAATGGTTGAACCAACAGCTGCAGCACATCGCTTCGTAAAATATGCGGAAATGTCGGTTTTAGGTTGGGAACAGGCATGTCAGGTGATTGCCTTACCCGATGATTTTCAACAATCATTAGCGGTAGGCTGTTTGGCAGATATCTGGAATTTATTTTTGATTCAATGGTTGGACGATATTAAATTGCAATTTTCAGCTTTGGCTCTGAATATCACGATTCAACCCACCGCCAGTATTTCTGAGCAATTAACTAGCCGGGCCATAGATGTTGGTTTTGTGTTTGAGCCTGTGCTCGCTCCGAATCTAGAGATAAAGAAGATAACAACTTTACAATTAAAGCTATTTTCCAGCGACCCTAAGATGAGGCTTGAAAACGCTTGGGATGAAAATTTCATTATGATTGACTGGGGCGCTTCTTTTTTACGAGAATTTGCCCAGACCTTCCGTAAAAAACCTTTGGCATCCATTCAAACGAATTATGGGTCTTTGGCATTGGATATTCTCAAAAGTCGTGGGGGCACCGCATATTTGCCAGAGCAGGTGGCGTTAGGGTTGGATGATTCAATGCCGTTATATGAGGTGGTTGATGCGCCGCATTTTCAACGACAACTCTATGCGGTCTTTCATCAAGATACGGACACCAGAAAACATATAAAAGAGATCATTCAATTGTTAATTGACAATGTCGCTGATCAGTAAAGTGCTGGTATAAGGCGATGAAAGTGGAGCTTAAAAAGAGACACCTACTAAAAAGGGGGGTGGCCTGTAGTAGGTGTCTAACTGAGTGACTAGGGTAAGTTGCTTAGGATTAAAGCCCCTTCATCACTCTGTGTTGCTGGTACAATATTTTAAAATTACCTAAATCAACTAGCGTATTCGTTGAATATCATTAATCGTAGTAACAGTCATTTTCACGTAAAGATTTTTTCTCAAAATAATCATACAGACCTTGCTTTATCCGGCGCATTTTTTTGATTTTATTTTGCTTTCGTTTCGTCGCTGATTTTTCAAAATATGGCTCATTCTCAATCTCGTTCAATAATGCATCGTCTTCGGTGCTGATGAAATCATCGTCGAGATTATCGTCATATTGATTTTTACTCATCGTATTTACCTTCTAGGAAATGTTGATCATGAGGCTGTCAACAAGGGGAATGTCAGCCTTATCCATCAATGGCGTAACCGCCTCAATCGATAAACATGTTTTACGCCAAATTTTCTTGAACGACCAACAAAAAAATATGATCAATATAATCACTTTTTATACTTAATCATCTGCTAATATTTCGTGACAATTGTTTATTACTCTTGGGAAGTAAGTCTTTTTTGAATGGTTGACGAAACTCAGGTTGTTTTGTCTCTAGAAGTAAAGCGATAAGCATATGGTTGATGCTAATCAATAGCTTAACCGTCAAAAGGATTTTTGAGGGTAATATCTAGTCCATCAAAGTCCTTAATATTCCTGGTGGCAACGGTTAAGTTATGAACTTTGGCCGTTCCTGCAATGAGTGAGTCTGCCAAGTGTAATATTCGACCTTGCTCTTTCATCATTGCACGTAATATTGCTGCTTCTTGAACTTCCTGTTGCCCAATAGGAATAATATAGTCGTTGTACGTACTGGTCAGTCTTGAAACAACTTGTTGGATGGCACTTTTGCGAGTTCCTTCAGGTATTAAGGCAATACCATATTTCAGCTCATGTAAGGTTATTGTGGATAACCAAGCCACGGGGGTAATAGCTACAAAATCTACAACGCTTTTTTGTGGGTTTGGCCTTCCCAGTTCCGAAATAATATTCGTATCGAATAAATAATGGGTCATCGCATTTTATTGGAAAGGGATTTCACGGGCCGCTTCTTCTCTATCGGGTAGTTCCAATTCACCTAGGTTCGCCATATTTTCAACCAGCCATTGATTCTTTTGGTTTATTGAGCGCTTCCCATTGCTCAACTGAGATGAGTACATAGGGCTTTCTTGCTCCAATGTATTGTGGTCTTTCATCCGCACACCTTAATAACTCTGAGAGCTTTGCTTTTGCTTCGGATATTGTCCAGGCATCTTCGTATTGTGTATTAGGCATCATTAGATCCCCTTAATTTGATTGATATAGTCTATATTGGACTATAGTTTTCTATTGTGTCTATATTTGATATGACATGGGGAGATTTTGTTGTTAGTAAAATACCCATGATATGATTGATTGGTATGACATAAGTATTTGTTTTACTTTCGAAAAATGCTTAAATGGGAAAATGGCTTTATGAGCACACTCTACATCCAAGCACTAATGAGATGACGGAGTGTGGGTAAAAAAACAACGGCTGTACATGAGGGTACAGCCGTTGAGGTACTACATCTTATTTATTCCAAGCTTCTACACCACCGATTAAATTACGGACTTGTGTATAACCCATTTCTTGAAGCGTATGTGCTGCAAGACCTCCACGGATACCTTTTGAGCTGATAACGATAATGCGTGCATTTCTATCCGTTAGCTTCTCGTAGGCTTCAACTTCAAGAAAGTTACGAGGAATATTCAGTATTGCTCCCTTTACACCATTACCTTTCGCAAACTCACTTTTAGGGCGGATATCAAGTAGGGTAAATTTTTCTCCTTTCTCCATGATCTCTTTCAAACGTTTCACTTTAATGTGAGTCGTTTTTTGCATGATAGTTTTGATGTAGTCGTTTTGTGAGAGGATTGTCACAGATGTATCACTAACCTTACGATTTGCCTCAGCATCAGCTGCATCATTGACCTCAGAGGCTACTACGGGAGCATTTGCTGGCTTTTGTACAAAAGCAGACGGTTCATCGTCACTAGTATTTTCATCATCAGCTTCTCCTGTTGCAGGTGTCGTCTTAATATCACCAACCGTCGCGTTTTTGATGTCTTTAGCGGTTGTTTTTACCGCATCAGCCATACTACCCAACACTCCTTTTTCCTCTTTAGGCATTGTGTCTTCTGCCTGTAACGAGTGTGTTGCTGTTAGAGTAGCCAAAACCATTGCAGAAGTAAATACTGACATTTTCATGATAAATCTCCTTATCGTATATGTAACAAAGTAGCCTTTTTCATATGTCATTTAAAGTCAAAGGCTAGGGGCTTACATAAAGTTAGATTGCATGGGGAGCCCAAAAGTCACAAAAAAATCATTTATTATCGACTGTGACTTTTCAGGCGTTCAGGTAGTCGAATAAGTATCATCTGAATTTATGGGGGTGATGTTACACAATATGTTCGAATTCAGTTCACTGAACCGTTGAACAAATAATGGTATCGCGTATTGTTATACGCGAGAATTTACGTCAACCGATTCTTGTGCCCAAAACTCAGCCTATTGACAA